>JAEXXS010000170.1 GCA_023451915.1 Pseudomonadota bacterium
TTATCACCGCTGGACTCTTGATGCATGGTCAGCTTTCCTTCGCGAGACGCGGATCAACCAGATCGCGCAGGCCGTCGCCGACAAGTTGCAGCGACAGGACGGAGAAGATGATGGCAAGGCCGGGAAACAGCATGAGCCAAGGCGCGTTGTTCATATATTCCCGTCCCGATGCCAACATGGTTCCCCAGGTCGGCATATCCGCCGAAACGCCAACGCCTAGGAACGACAGGCTTGCCTCTGCCAGCATTGCTGATGCGAAAACGAAGGTTGCCTGCACCAGAATGGGAGATGCCAGATTGAGCAGCACGTGACGCAACAATATCCGCCATGTGGGAAGGCCAAGCGAAATGGCCGCCTCGATATAGGGCATCTCACGGATCACCAATGTCGAGCCGCGCACGATACGCGCCAGACGCGGTGCATAGGTGATCCCGAGCGCTATGATGACCGTCATCAACGAAGGGCCAAGTGCCGCAACAAGCGCAATTGCCAGCAGAATATCCGGAAAGGACATCATCGCGTCGAGCAATCTGGAGATAGGTGTATCCAGCTTGCGGAAATAACCGGCTGTTACGCCGAGTAGGACGCCCAGAACGGTCGAAATTACAACCACGCCGAGGCTGACGAGCAGCGAAATGCGTCCCGCATATATGGCTCGCGAGAAAATATCGCGTCCGAATTCATCTGTGCCGAAAATATGCTTCCACGAAGGGCCCTGAAGCTTGTTGACGATGGAAAGCTTGTTGGGCGCATAGGGTGCGACCCATGGCGCAAGGACCGCAGCCAGCACGACAATGAGTAGAATGAGCGCACCGAGCAGGATTGCTCTATTGCCGAGCAGACGTCGAAAGCTAGATGCAACTGGCATGGAGAAAGAAGCGAGCGTCACAGGCGCACCCTCGGATCGACGAGAATATAGAGCATGTCGACCACAAAATTGATTAGGACATAGATGGCGGCGACGACCAACAAGGTCCCTTGGATAACCGGATAGTCGCGACGCAGCACTGCCGACACCACCAGATTTCCAATGCCCGGCAAGCCGAATACCGTCTCGGTAACGACGGCCCCCGCCACCAACATTGCAATGGAAAGGCCGATGACGGTGATAATCGGCACAAGCGCATTTTTGAAAGCGTGCTTCAGGATCACGCGGCCTTCGCTCGCGCCCTTTGCGCGCGCCGTGCGCACATAGTCGTCCCCCAGCACGTCGAGCATGGCTGCGCGCGTAAAGCGGGTAATCAGTGCGGAATTGACCACCCCAAGCGCTACGGCAGGCAAGATGAGATGATGCAGGCGGTCCAGAAAGCTCGTGTCGGGGCCACCATAACCAGAGGCTGGGAACCAGCCATATTGAACGGCGAAAATCTGGATGAGGAGTAAGCCCAACCAGAAACTCGGCACGCTTGCCGCCACCATGGTCAGCACGACCACAGTTTGATCGAAGAACGTACCGCGTTTGACGGCTGAGAACACACCGACGGGCAAGGCAATCAACACTGCGATCAATATGGAGAACAGCGTAAGAAAAAATGTCGGTTCCGCACGCGAAGCGAGCGCATGCGTCACGGGCTGATTGAGAAAGATGGACTGGCCGAGATCGCCCTGGAATATGCCCAGCACAAACTGACCATATTGCACCAGAAGCGGCGCATCCAGCCCCATCCGCGCTCTCAAATCGGCAATGTCCTGCGGGGTCGCGTCGGACCCCAGCATGACGGCAGCAGGATCGCCCGGCGTAACCCGGACAATGACGAATACAACTGTAACGACAAGGGCAAGCACCACGGCCATGCCTATCAAGCGGTGCAACAGTGCCCGGGCGATCCTCGACATGGTCTGCCTCACTTCTTCGGCGTTACATTCCAGAAATGTGGCCAGTAGGTTGGCGTGTAACCGGTAACCCCGTCCGCAACGCCGGAAACCGCATTGAAATTGCCGACCTTGTAGAGCGGAGCATCATCGAAGATGACGGTCTGGATGCCTTCCCACGCCTTCTGCTTTGCCTCATCGCTTGTCGCATCCATATAGGTGGCGACGGCTTTGGCTTTCTGGTCCGACACATACCAGCCCGGATAGGTGTCGGTGATGGTGTTGATGGTCGTTGGATCGCCTGGGAAGTTCGAATGGGTGATGAAGATATCCCACTCCTTCGGATCGGCGCGACGCGTGGTCAGCGTGGCCCAGTCGACAACCTGCATATCAACTTTGAAGCCCGCTGCCTCAAGATAGGCCTTCGCCACTTCGCCGATCTTGTAATGAAACTCATACTGCCGGCTGGTCAAGAGCCGGATCGGGGTGCCGTCATATCCCACATCCTTCAGGAGCTTGGCAGCCGTTTCCGGATCACCTTCTCCATAGCGTGTGACGCCAGCTTCCGTGTGCCAGAACGAGCCTTCCGGGAAGATGGAGCCATCGACACTATAAAAACGGTCATCGGAGAAGGCTGCGAGCATCATGTCGGATGCATTGAGCGCAGCTTGCACCGCCTGGCGGAGTTCCTTTTTGACGAGCGCGCCTTCCTTCATGTTGATGTTCATGGACGCCCAGCCCGAGTTCTTGAAGATGACCGGCTTGGCTTTGCCGCTTGCTTCAACACGCTCATAGGCGCTAACGGGAAGCGAGTCTGCGAAATCAAACTGCCCGGAGATCAGTCCTTCCACGCGCGTATTGGCATCAGGAACGGGCACAAAACGCAGTTCCTTGGCAATGGCCTCGCGCTTGCCCGCATAATTGCTCGGCGCACCTTCAGGAGACTTGTAATCGTCGAAGCGCACGAGCTGCGTGTACTGATCGGGCTTGCGCTCCTTGAGCGCATAGGGGCCGGTGCCGACGAACTTCGTCAGCGTGTCGGCAATGGTCTCGGACGGGATGATGATCGATGCCTGCGAGAGTGTGGCGAGAAGCGGCGCATAGCGCGACTTGAGTTTGATGATGACGGCATGGTTCCCGTCTTCAGTCAGGCTGTCCACGATGCCGGCAACTTGCTTGCCTTTTGAGTTGATTTCCATCCAACGCTTCAAGGAAGCAACGACGTCCTTGGAGTCAAAATCGCTACCGTCGTGGAACTTCACCCCTTCTCTCAGCGCAATCTTGTAAGTCAAACCATCTTCAGAGATTTCCGGCATACCTGCGGCGAGCAACGGAACCGACTTCCATTGTTCATCATAAGTGTAAAGCGTCTCAAAAATATGCTGATCAATCGTCAGAACGATATCAGTTGGGGTCTGCATCGCATCCAGCGTTGGCGGCTCGCCAATGGTCGCGATGGTGAGAATACCATCCGATGATTGCGCGAAAGCAATCACGCTTGAACATAGAAGTGCTGCGGTGGCCGCGAGCAGGAAACGTTTCTTCATTGTAACTCCCCTTTTATAATTGAACTGACGGATGGTTCGCTCGTGCTAGTCCAGCCCCAGCGGATCAGCGACCCGCGGCCAGAGTTCCAGACTTGCTTTCCTGTATGGTGTCACTGCCGGATTGGTCGGATATGATGTTGGCGCTGCGATATAGACAATCTCCGATGCAATCGGCTGAAACCCGGCCTGGAAGTGATTGGTCGATTTGACGACAAGGAAATCCTTGTGCGCAAAATCGATCCCCAGATTAGAGAAGATATCTGGCTCATAGGTCTGGGATCGGCTGGTAATCAGAATGATATCGATTTGCGTTCCAACAGGACGGATGACTGCGACGCGCCCGAGATTGACCCGGCTGTTCCGGAAACTCTGCCAGCCAGCCTCCGCCACCTTTTGTATGGTCACGCGTAAATCCAGCGGCTCACCACCCTGCCACGACGATTTGCCGCCGACGCGGATTTCAAGCTCGGCGCCCTCGCCAGCCGCATGACAGAAAGCAACGGCAACCGGATCCCATATGGTGGCAACCGCAAAATTGTCGAGCTTGCGCTCCAGCATGCGACGCAGAATATAGGTTGCATCACCCGCCACGCCGCCACCGGGATTATCCCAGATATCGGAGATGACAACAGGACGGGACGGGTCGCTGGCGCGCACTTCCAATGCGCGGTTCAGCCCCGCTTCCGTATCGAACATCTTCATGGCGGTGAGTTTGCGCATGCGGTACAATTCGTGTCCCAGTTGTTGCGCAATCTCATCACCTTTCGTCTTGTCATTATCGGTAACGACGACAATTCGCGTCCCCATGTCGGGCGCGTCGCCAGCCATGAAACCATGGATCACGGAAATCGACAGGACGCCATTCTTACCCTGCATGGCCACGAGGCGATCAACATAGGATCGCATTGGCTCGCGATTGGTGGGATAGATCGTGATCATGCGGCAATCGAAGGTCGAAATCACGGGCTTGATTTCCCCGCGCAGCGTCCGGAGTGCCAGATCAACGACATGTTCTCCGCGCTCTTCAAAATCCGTATGCGGGAACTCCAGAAACGTTGCCATGATGTCGACATTGGCGACACGTTTGGCAGTCAGGTGGCTATGCGGATCAAACTCGGCCGCGACCAGTACATCGGGACCCACAATTGCGCGCGCTTTTTCCAGAAAGTCGCCTTCTGGATCATCATAGCCCTGGGCCACCATCGCGCCGTGCAGTCCCAAAACAACCGCATCCAAGGGGAGTGCTGCTTTCAATTCAGCCAATATCGTGTCACGCAGCGTCTCGTAGGTCTGGCGTTGAATGAGACCCGCAGGTTCAGCCCAGCACGAAGTGCCTTCGATAACCGTAAAACCCTCAGCTTTGCCGCGACGGCGCAAGATCGGCACAACCGATGAACACAAGGTTGGCGTTTCCGGGTGCTCACCCGGCTTGGCATAGAAGGCAGCCTTGAATGCATCCATATCCGTTGGAACGGGGGAAAATGTGTTTGTTTCCGTAGCCATCGAGGCCGTGAATATGCGCATGAGTTGGTTCCAGCTGTACAGCTTCATCAAAGAACGTGTCGGCATCCGTTGACGC
>JAEXXS010000186.1 GCA_023451915.1 Pseudomonadota bacterium
TGGTTTAAAGAGCCATCTATTTGCGCTCACCCGCGACGGTCGCTGGGCGTTCTGCATGAACCTGCTGAGCCATACAGTCAGCAAAATTTCGCCAATGGATGCCTCCATCGCGCCTGTCGTCATTTCGCCGGGTGACAAGCCCGAGGGCCTATTTCTGACCGAAGATGAGCAAACACTCTTTGTCAGCAACCGCGTGTCAAATACCCTTGTGGCCATTTCGACGGATACGATGACTATCACGCGGGAAGCCAAGGTGAGAGACGACCCGGCCCGTATCTACGGCATGCCTGATGGCCGACTGCTTGTTGCCAACTACGAAAATCGTAGCGTCTCTACGGTGAATGCCGATACATTTGAGGAAACGGATTTCATCGAGCTTCCGGGTCGTCCGGCGGCTGCCTGTATAGATAGTCACACCAACACGGCGATCATTGCGGTCGACAGCAACCAGTGCTTCAAGATCAATCTCTCGACTATGGAGATCGTAGGATCGTTCCAGACCAAGTTGGAGCCCGACTGTTGTTATGTGCTCGGCAGCCGGAAAAAATAGCCAGCAACGGAAAGAAACGGTTCCGTTGCAAAAATGCGTTTGGGACTTAGCAGTCGCTTGGATAGCGTAAGGCTCGTCTGGCATAGTCGCGACGGGCGGGTTCAGTCCAGGCCATTTTCAGTTTGGTCTTAGTCCTGTCGTCGCCACCAGCAGCGTCGCTTTTAGCTAGACCGTTACCACCACCTTTCCCAGATGTTCGTTCGCCTCGAGAAACCGGTGCGCGTCTGCAATTTTCTCAAATGCAAATTTCTTCGCGATCACAGGCTTCAAAACGCCTGAAGCGAGGGCATCAAGAATAAAGCCCTTTGCATTCTCTAGCCGTATAGGATCTCGAACTATTTCATGAACAAGGTATCCCCTCAATGTCAGGCTCTTCGAAAGCACAGGCCCGACAGGGAACGGTGTTGCATGGGGGCTTAGTCCGCCGTATTCGATCAGAATGCCACCCACAGCCATTGCTGTGGTGATTGCCGTAAGGGCCGGACCCGCCACGGGATCAAACACCACCCGAAATCCGTTTTCTCCACCGGCGGTGATAAGCTGGGCTTGGAAGTCACCATCTTCCGAGAAGATCACATCGTGAGCGCCAACATCCCGGAGCGATTGCGCCTTAGCCCTGCCGCGAGTGACCGCTATCGGGCGGGCCCCTATCACGTTTGCAATCTGGATCGCCGCTAGTCCAACACTGCTGGATGCAGCAGTCACGAGGACGGGTTCGCCCGCACCCAAGGAAGCAACATCAATCAGCGCGCCGTACGCCGTCAGGTACTGCATCCAACTGGCTGCAGCCTCCTCGAAACTGATCGACGACGGATGCTTGACGACAAGATGCGCTGGGAAAATGGCCATTTCCCCATAAGCTGGCCATCTCTCCATGGAAATGGAGGGAATGACGCTGACCTTGTCTCCGGGCGAAAGACCTTCGACACCGGGACCGATCTCGTCCACAAAACCTGCGGCTTCAAGCCCCAAACCACTGGGTAGGGAAGGTGTCTGGATGTAGGTGCCGGAACGCATCAGAACATCGGCACGATTCACGCCGATGGCTTTGACCCTGATACGCACTTCGCCCGGACCCGGCTGAACAGGGGCGATATTTTCAATAAGCAGGACTTCTGGGCCACCAATTTTGTGGAAACGTACTATTCGCGACATGGGCAACTCCTGATATGCATTTTCGAATGGATTGATGTCAGATTGCCAATCTTCGAAAAATCCCCTTATTGGCAATTCTCAGGAAACCAGGAGTTTCGAATTGGACCGAATTGAGAGCATGACAGCTTTTGTTAGGGCAGTAGAAACGGGCTCTTTCGCCCGAGCCGCCGATATACTTGGGCTCTCTGCACCTATGGTGGGGAAACACGTTCGTTCCCTGGAGCAGCGGCTGGGAGTGCGCCTCATCAATCGCACGACCAGACGTCAGTCATTCACCGAGGCGGGCCGGATATATTACGAACACTGCCGGACCATTCTGGCCGATATCGAGGTAGCCGAGACCACAGCCTCGGAAAATCTTGCCGCGCCACAAGGCAGACTACGCGTCACCATGCCGAGCTTGCTCGGTCGGGTCTGTATTGCACCTCTTCTGCTGAGGATGGCCGCTGCCTTTCCCAAGCTCAAACTCGAAATGTCGTTCACCGACGATATCGTTGATCTCGACGACTATGATCTGGCGATCCGGAGTGTCGGCGAACATCATGACGCCATCGCTGGAGGTGCTGGAATGATGACACGGCGTCTGTGCACCCATCGGATGCTGATATGTGGCTCGCCAACTTATCTGTCTCATCGTGGGGAGACGATAGATCTTGCCAGTATCGCCGCTCACGAGACCATCGCATTCGGCAGAACCGGGCGACCACAGAGATGGCGGTTCAGTGACGAGAATGGCGCGCCGATTGATATCGAGCCACAGGGTCGTTTCATGATGGACGATCTTGCTGCGATTGCAGATGCCGCTGCGGCAGGACTAGGCGTCGCCTGGCTACCGAGTTGGCTGGTTCGTGAGCGCATTGAAAACCGAGAGCTTGTGGCGGTTCCTGTTGCTGGCCGGAGTTACTCCTATCACAACCACGCTCTTTGGCACAAAGACGTGCTGACGCCCAAGATTCGCATTGCGCTCGATCATCTGGCTCTTGAGTTGCCTCGCCTCATGTAATTCGTGAAAACAAATAGATAGAGCAGTTCCCGATTCCGTTTTAACCGGAACCGCTCTATCGCCTGACGAAGTCGGCAAATAACGCCAGGAAGCCGAAACCTCCCAGACAAATACACACAAGCTCCCAGCCGCCGACACTCCAGGCCGCACCCGCCAGTGCCGATCCGAGTGCGCCGCCCAGAAAGAAAGTACCGACGAAAATCCCGTTCAGGCGCCCGCGAGCTTCCGGACGCAACAGATTGATAGCTCTGCGCCCCAGAGTTTGATCGCCAGTCGTGCCAATATCGAGCACTATTGCGGCCAACCCCATAAGAAGAAGTGCCGGCCATGGACTGGCCGTATGGGTGGCATCGGCAATAAGCGCAAGCAGTGCTGCTATAATGACCAGGATGTGGGAGATGATCTTTACAGTTCGTCCATGACCGCGATCTCCGAGCCGTCCGACCAGGGGTGTCACCGCAGCGCCTGCGGCTCCCACGAGTGCGAAGATAGCAATGCCATTCGGGTCGAGGTTGAAAGGTGAAGTGGCGAGACGCAAGGCGACCGCCGTCCAAAAGAGGCTGAAGCTCGCCATCACCATTGCGGCTGAAAACGCGCTCGAGCGGAGAACCGGCTCGTTACGCATCAACTGCCAAAGTGAAGCAATCAGAGCCGTGTAGGGCAGTGAGCCGACCGGCCGACGCTCGGGAAGAAACTTCCACAACAAACAAGCGAGCAGCATCATCGCAACACCACTGATCTGATAAAAGCTGCGCCACCCCCACGCGTCCGCGACGACACCCGCCACGGGCCGCGATAGGAGTATGCCGACCATCAACCCACTCATGACATTGCCAATTACCCGGCCACGCTGTTCTGGTGGGGCCATCGATGCAGCGATCGGTACCAAAATTTGAATGCAAGAGCATGCCGCACCGAGCAAGAATAGTAACGCAATAAACACCCATCCAGACGATGTGACGGAAGCGGCGAGCGCTGTTGCGGCACCGCAGGAGAGCATTCGCAATACGAGCGAGCGGTTCTCCGTGAGATCGGCGAGTGGAACCAAAAGGAATAGGCCAGTTGCATAGCCGAGGAGGGTGGCCATGGCCACCAGACCGCCATAGGCTGGCGGAAACCCGAACGAAACGGCGAGCGTCGCGACGAGAGTCTGGCATGCGAAGAGATTTGTAACGATGATACCGGTCGCGACGGCAAACAGCACCGTCATTGCTGCAGAAAATGACGTCTCTAACTCTAGATGCGGCTTCTCGGAAGAAAAGGGTGGTACTGACATTGAATTCACCAGGATGAATAAAAGATATAGTGTTTGGAGAAAATATAAATTAATGGCATATTGAGACAATTGAATAGTTCATATAATGATTATGAGAGACGGTGATGAACATTCGTGATCTGGAAGCATTTGTGGCGGTCGTCGAAACCGGGTCGATCGTTGCTGCATCGGCTCGCATCCACCTCACCCAACCCGGCATCACGCGGCGAATTCAGGCGCTCGAAGAAAGTCTTGGCGTGACCTTGCTCCACCGCCAATCGAAGCCACTCAAACCGACGATCGCGGGCCGTGAAGCCTATGAACATGGTCGCAGAGTTCTGCGCTCGCTGGAGGATTTGAGATCGGGTGTTTCTCCCGACGGGGAGATACGAGGAGAGTTTCGCCTCGGCCTAATGCCCTATCTTTCGCAAGTGGCTTTGACCAATCCGCTTGATCGATTGCGGAAGGACTATCCCGAGCTCACCTTGCGACTTGGAACCGGGTGGTCACCAACCCTCTTGGATCAGGTTCTCCGCAGTCAGCTTGATGCGGCGGCGGTTTGCCTTCCTGAGGGCGTTCGGCCACCTGATGAGCTGGCGGCTGATGATCTCGGTGGGCAGGACATCCTTATCATTTCATCCAAAGCGTTAAATGTACCAAGATCCTGTAATCTTGAGGATCTGGCGCGCTTTTCTTGGGTCATGAACGAAAGTGGGTGCGGCTTCCGTGCCTATATCCGCTATCGTTTCGAACGAGCCCATTTGCCGTTCGATGTGGCCGTTGAGGCGCTAAGCGTTGATTTGCGTCTGTCGCTGGTGGCAAGGGGGCTCGGCATCGGGATTGTCACACCGGGCGCTCTTGCAGCGAGCTCCTGGCGTGACCACCTCGAAATTATAAAGCCGGTCGATTTTTCGCCGCGCGTCAATACCTGGCTGGTGCATCGGGCGCCGGCAGGGCGACTGGCATCGCCGATTGCGGTGTTTCGCGAAGCGCTCGTGGAAGCGTTGGATCAAGGGCGACCCTTCACCGCCTAGTTTTTGCGCGGCTCCGTCATTGGAGGAAGTGTTCGTCTGATTTTCTACGGCTAAATATGCCTGGCTTGCCCTCAGGGACAATCGAGCGGAAGGCGCGGCCCGACATTCGCATAAATGAATGTCGGGCCAACATTGTTTTCTTTAATCGACCTTGACCGCCTTTGGCAGTGCGAAAGCTGCAAGAAGGCTGACGAGAATTCCGGCGGCGGCGAGCCAGAAGGCGAGCTGTATGCCTTCTGACATAGCGCCGGTCAGTGCCTCACCCTCCAGGCCGCCGAGATG
>JAEXXS010000197.1 GCA_023451915.1 Pseudomonadota bacterium
CGATGCGCCGTCAGGACAATGAAGAACAGCCGACCAAGGTCAGCGGCCCGGAAGAAGCCGCCGCTTTGCTGCCTGAAAACGAGCGCGAAGCCTGGCTGGAAAGTATCGAACTGGCACGCGGCGTCTGCCGTCCGTTTGACCTTGCTTCCTTCCGCGAAGGCCATATGACGCCGGTCTATTTCGGCTCGGCGCTGAAGAATTACGGCGTGCGCGACCTGATCGAAGCTTTTTGCGATTTCGGCCCCGCGCCGCGCGACCAGCAGGCCGACACGCGCATGGTCGGTTCCACCGAAGACAAGATGACCGGCTTCGTGTTCAAAATTCAGGCCAATATGGATCCGAACCATCGCGACCGCATCGCCTTCCTGCGCGTTTGCTCGGGCAAGCTGTCACGCGGCATGAAGGCCAAGCTGGTGCGTACCGGCAAACAGATGAGCCTCTCTGCGCCACAATTCTTCTTTGCGCGTTCGCGCCAGATTGCCGACGAAGCCTTTGCAGGCGATGTGGTCGGCATCCCGAACCACGGCACGCTGCGCATTGGCGACACGCTGACCGAGGGCGAGGATATCCTGTTCCGCGGCGTGCCGAACTTCGCGCCGGAAATTCTGCGCCGCGTGCGCCTCGACGACGCGATGAAGGCCAAGAAGCTGCGCGAAGCATTGCAGCAAATGGCCGAAGAAGGCGTCGTGCAGCTTTTCGTGCCTGATGACGGCTCTCCGGCCATTGTCGGTGTCGTCGGCGCTCTGCAGATCGACGTTCTGACCGAACGCCTTAAAGTGGAATATTCGCTGCCGGTCGGCTTTGAAATGTCGCGCTTCTCGGTCTGCCGGTGGATTTCCGCCGACGATCCGGCGGAATTGCAGCGTTTCATCACCGCGCATCGCGCCGATATCGCGCATGACCTCGACAATGATCCGGTTTTCCTGGCGCAGAACGGCTTCTCGCTCAACTACGAGGCCGAGCGCTGGAAGGATATCCGTTTCGCCACCGTCAAGGATTATCAGGTCCGCGACAAAGCATGATGCGGTAAGGTGCTATGACCGATCCTGTTCTGGCTGCTCTAAACCTGCCCGATGCACTTATGGATCGGCTTGCTGGTTATAGCAGCCAGCAGGACGAGCTTGGCCGTTCGACTGCCAATGTCCTGCTGCTCAATCATGATACGCACGAACCGCTCGTTCTGAAAATCGAACCGGCAAGCACGGTCAGCGAACTGGCCGATGAGCGCGCCCGGCTTGAATGGCTTTCAGCGCAGGGCCTGCCCTGCCCGAGGGTCGTCGCTTTTGAGACGATGGCCGACCGCCATTTTCTCCTGATGACGCGCCTTGCCGGGTCCGACCTCGCGTCGTCTTTCGGCACTCTTACGCCTGGCCGGATCGTCGCCATTCTCGCAACGGCCTTGAAGGCACTGCACAGCGTCGACCCTGCCGCATGTCCATTCGACCATCGGCTGGAACACCGTATTGAAGATGCACGCAAGCGCGTGGAAGCAGGTGCGGTCGATGAAGATGATTTCGATGATGAGCGCGAAGGCCGCAGCGCCGAAGATTTGTTCTCCGAACTATGCCGCCTGAAACCGTCGCAGGAAGATGTGGTCGTTACCCATGGCGATGCCTGCCTGCCAAATTTCATGGCCAGCAACGGCACATTCACCGGTTTTATCGACTGCGGCAGGCTCGGCCTTGCAGACCGCCATCAGGATCTGGGACTCGCCTGCTGGAGCATCCGCTATAATCTCGGCGACGAGTGGGTGACACCATTCCTCGACCTCTATGGCGCAACGACCATCGACGAAACGAAAATCGCCTATTACCGCCTGCTGGACGAGTTCTTCTAGACCTCCCCGCAGGCAATGCGTCAGCGATTCGCGTCGATCAGCCGTTCGGCAATCTTTTCCGCCAGCCTTTCGGCCACTTCGCCTTTGCTCATTTCCGGCCATTCTTCAATGCCGGAGCGGCTTAAAATCCGCACGCGGTTGTGGTCGCCGCCCATGACGCTGCTGCCATCCGCGCCATAGGACACATCGTTGGCGACGATCCAGTCCGCACCCTTTTTCTCAAGCTTGGCTCTCGCATTTTCGGCCACGTCCTGTGTTTCAGCCGCAAAGCCGACGACTAGACCGGGGCGCTTTTCGCTATGGCCGACACCGGCCAGAATGTCGGGGTTCTCGACCATGGCAAGCGTGGGAGCGCCTTCGCCGGGCTTCTTCTTGATCTTCTGCCCCGCTTCATTGGCCGTGCGCCAGTCGGCAACGGCTGCGACCATGATCGCCGCATCGGCGGGCAAATGCCGCTCCACTGCCGCCTGCATTTCACGCGCCGTCTCGACATGAATGACATTCACGCCTTCGGGATCTGGAATATTCACCGGCCCGGAGACCAGATGGACCGTTGCGCCCAATCGCGCCAGTGCGGCAGCAATGGCATGGCCCTGCTTGCCCGACGAGCGGTTGGCGATGTAGCGCACCGGGTCGATCGGCTCATGGGTCGGCCCAGAGGTCATGACGATGGATTTGCCAGCCAGAGGCAGCGCACGGGGAGATAACAGCGCTTCCACTGCCGCGACGATTGCCAGCGGCTCGCTCATCCGGCCCGTTCCTGCCTCGCCGCTTTCGGCCATTTCACCCTTTTCGGGGCCTATGAAATGCACGCCGTCTTTTTCCAGCGTTAGACGGTTGCGCCGAGTTGCCGGATTGTCCCACATGGCGGGGTTCATGGCAGGCGCAATCAGTACCGGAACCTTGCGCGCCAGCAGCACGGCGCTCGCCAGATCGTCGGCGAGGCCATTAGCCATCTTGGCCACCAGATCGGCGGTCGCAGGCGCAACCACGATCAGATCGGCATCGCGGGCGAGCCTGATATGCCCGACATCCTGCTCATCCTCTCGCGAGAACAGATCGGTAAAAACATGATCAGCGGAAACCGCGCCGATGGTCAGCGGCGTCACGAATTGCTGTGCGGCAGCAGTCATCAAAGGGCGCACATGCGCGCCGCGCTCACGCAAACGACGGATGAGGTCGGGCGTCTTATAAGCGGCAATCCCCCCGCCGATGATGAGCAAAACGCGCTTGCCCGTGAGTGACGCGCCCGTATGCGCAGCAGTCCGAGGCGTTGCGACCTGCGCCGCTTCCTCCAGCCCGGTCAGAAGAAGCCGCACTTCTTCTTCCATGGAACGCCCGTTGCGCGCAGCGCGCATACGCAGCTTTTCCTTGGCGGCATCATCGAGATTACGGATAGTGATACTGGCCATTTGATTGCACCGCCTTATTGCAAGTGCAATCAATGAAATCACTTTATGGCGGATTTGTCACTTTAAAAGTGAATTTATAACCAGATATAAAGCTTGATAGCTATTGCCGCGAGCGCAATTGCAATCACCAACTGGGCGATGCGTCCCCAACGCGAATGTTTGGCCTCAGCGCGACCAATGGCCTCCGCCGTGGCCGCATCGAAGCGCAAGCCATTGGCAGCCATATCATCGAGTGCAACCGAAACGCGCTCCACACGCGCCACCAGTTCCGGCGTCTTGCGCGTGAAATGCAGCAGCGCATAGGCGCTGTCCTTCGCGTCGAGTAGCATGCCTTGCGGCCCGAGATTTTTCCGGATCCAGTCGCCGACAACGGGCTCTGCTGCTTTCCACATATTGAAATGCGGGTCCAGCGTGCGCGACACGCCTTCAACGACGACCATCGTTTTCTGCAACATCAGAAGCTCGGGCCGGGTTTCCATGTCGAAAAGTTCGGTCACTTCGAACAGCAGCGTCAGCAGCTTGGCCATGGAAATGGTTTCTGCCGGCTGGCCGTGGATCGGCTCGCCGATGGCGCGGATGGCCTGCGCAAAGCTTGCCACATCATGCGTGTGCGGCACGTAGCCTGCCTCGAAATGCACTTCCGCCACGCGCATATAATCACGTGTGATAAAGCCATAGAGAATTTCGGCCAGGAAGCGGCGCTGCTGCTTGTTGAGCCGCCCGGTGATGCCGAAATCGACCGCAACAATGATGCCCTGCGGATCGACGAACAGATTGCCTGGATGCATGTCTGCATGGAAAAAGCCGTCGCGCAGCGTATGACGCAGGAAAGACTGGATCAGCGTTTCGGCAAGCTTCTTCAGATCGAAGCCCGCAGCAGCCAGCGCCGAAACATCCGACATCTTGGTGCCGTCGATCCATTCCAGCGTCAGCACATCGCGCCCGGTGCGTTCCCAATCCACCTGCGGAACGCGAAAACCTTGATCGCCCTTGATGTTTTCGGCAATCTCGGAAAGCGCTGCCGCTTCCAATCGCAGATCCATCTCGATGCGGGTGGTCTGTTGCAGCGTTTCGACAACCTGAACCGGACGCAGGCGGCGCGTGAAGGGCACATGGCGCTCCTGAATGCGCGCTACCATGTAGAAGCCTTCGAGATCGCGGGCAAAACGCTGGCGAACGCCGGGGCGGATAACTTTGACCGCAACCTTCGTCGGCTTGCCGTCCTTCATGACTTCCGCCGGATGCACCTGCGCCATCGACGCCGCCGCTATCGGCGCATCGAAATGCAGGT
>JAEXXS010000187.1 GCA_023451915.1 Pseudomonadota bacterium
TCGTCGGCGCGCCGCAACTCAAGCGCTACACATGCTTCGGCAATCTCTTTGCCGCCTATCAGGGTGAAACCTACCGCATTGATCGCCATCCTGTGATGAGCCGTCATCCTGTGACGCCGATGCATGAGGCCGATCTGCGTCTGCATCTGGCCCAACAATCGACATTGAAAACCGAATTGGTTGATGGTGCAGCGCTGGCCGCATCCGAAGCCGATAAGCGTATCGACACGATCACGCAAAGGGCGACCGGCATGGTGCTTTTCGATGTTGAGAGCGCCGAAAGCCAGTTGCGCGCAGGTGAACAACTCTGGCGTCTACATGCCCCAGAAGGCTGGTTTGTCGCCGGTTCCTCCGGCATTGAATATGCCCTGCTTGCCGCATGGCGGGAGGCGGGTCTGATCGGCGCGAAGAAAGATTTTCCGCTGCCGGGCAAAGTGGATCGTATCGCCGTGGTGTCGGGCAGCGTTTCGCCGACAACAGAAAGACAAATACGCACCGCGACCGCAGCCGGTTTTGCCGGCATCGATCTTGATCCGCTTGAACTTCTCGGTGAAAATGCTGTGCAGGCGATAGAAACTGCCGTCTCCCAGGCACAAAAAGCCTTGGAGGCTGGCAGAAGCGTCATTCTCAACACGGCGCTTGGTCCCTCTGCCGATCGCGGCAACGAAATCGACCGTATCGCCGGGAGCCGTCATCGACTGGCGCGCATTCTGGGCTCGATCCTACGCAGTCTGGTTGAACGCGAAAAACTGTCGCGCGCTGTAATAGCCGGCGGCGATACGTCCAGCCATGCCCTGCGCGAGCTCCATGTCGATGCGCTGACCACGCTGCTGCCGCTGCCGCAGACACCCGGCTCGCCTCTCTGCACCGCTCACGGTGACGACGCAGCGACCAATGGCCTGCAAATCGCACTGAAAGGCGGGCAGGTCGGCGCTGACAATTATTTCAGCCAAATACGCGACGGTTTACCCAACTGAAATCTGGAATACTCATTGACTGGTTATACCAGTTAAGCTACCAAAGATACCGGAGGATAATTCAACCATGACAGCAATCGCTTTGTTCGGCGCAGGCGGAAAGATGGGGTACCGTCTGGCCAAAAACTTGAAAGGCTCGCGCTTCGACGTCCGCCATATTGAAGTCAGCGATGCAGGCAAGGCGCGTCTGAAGAACGATCTGGGTATCGTTACGGTCGATGCCGATCAGGGTCTTGCGGGCGCCGAAGTTGTCATTCTGGCCGTGCCGGACACTCTTATCGGAAAAGTGGCGGCAGGCATTATCGACAAGCTGAAGCCGGGCACCATGGTGATCGCGCTTGACGCGGCTGCCCCTTTTGCAGGTCATCTGCCTGAACGCGCCGACCTGACCTATTTCGTCACTCATCCGTGCCATCCGCCGATCTTCAACGACGAGACGGACATGCAGGCAAAAAAGGATCATTTCGGGGGTCTTTTCGCCAAGCAGCATATTGTTTCGGCGCTCATGCAGGGACCAGAAACAGATTATGCGCTGGGCGAGGAAATCGCAAAGGTGATCTGGGCTCCGGTCATGCGCTCGCACCGCGTCACGGTCGAACAGATGGCCATGCTGGAACCGGGCCTTTCGGAAACCGTGTGCGCTTCGCTTCTCGTCATCATGCGTCAGGCAATGGACGAATGCGTGCGCCGCGGCGTACCGGAAGAAGCGGCCCGCGACTTCCTGCTCGGTCACATGAATGTTCTGGGCGCGGTTATCTTCAAGGAAGTCGATGGCGTGTTCTCGGATGCCTGCAACAAGGCCATCGAGTTCGGCATTCCAGCGCTGATGCGCGACGACTGGAAAAAGGTCTTTGAACCGCAGGAAATCGCCGAAAGCATTCGCCGCATTACCTGATAATCAACGGGAGGGCCAAGCGCCCTCCTCCACTGCCCTTCTGGGAACAGGGCTGAACACACTGGGAGGAAATCATGGAATTCACACGCAGGAAACTGACGCGCGGCATCGCGCTGGCCATCGTTGCTGGCGCGCTGTCCGCAGGCACGGTCATGCCAGCCTGGGCGGCAGACCTCATCGCGATCATCACGCCGTCGCACGACAACCCGTTCTTCAAGGCTGAGGCCGTGGGTGCGGAAGCGAAAGCCAAGGAACTTGGCTATGAAACCCTGATCCTCGTTCACGATGATGATGCCAACAAACAGTCTCAGCTCGTCGATACTGCCATCGGTCGCGGCGCGAAGGCTATTATTCTGGACAATGCCGGCTCGGAAGCGTCCATCGCCGCTGTGCAGAAGGCAAAGGATGCAGGCATTCCATCCTTCCTGATCGATCGCGAAATCAATGCGACCGGCATTGCCGTATCGCAGATCGTTTCCAACAACTATCAGGGCGCGCAGCTCGGCGCTGAAGAATTCGTCAAGCTGATGGGCGAAAAAGGCAATTACGTCGAATTGCTCGGCCGTGAAGCCGATCTCAATGCGGGCATCCGCTCCAAGGGCTATCACGACGTTATTGATGATTATCCGGATATGAAGATGGTCGCGCGGCAGTCGGCCAACTGGAGCCAGCCGGAAGCCTTCACCAAGATGCAGAGCATTCTGCAGGCCAACCCCGATATCAAGGGCGTAATTTCAGGCAACGATACGATGGCCATGGGCGCATGGGCGGCCCTTGAAGCTGCCGGTCGTAAGGATGTGATCGTCGTCGGTTTCGACGGCTCCAACGATGTGCGCGATTCCATCAAGGCAGGCGGCATCAAGGCCACCGTCCTTCAGCCCGCTTACGCGCAAGCGCAAACGGCTGTCGTTCAGGCCGACGAGTTCATCAAGTCGGGCAAAAAGCCAGCTGAAGAAAAGCAGTTGATGGATTGCGTGCTGATCAATGGCGACAATGCGGAGAAGCTCGAAACCTTCGCTTTGAAGGATTGAGCCCCGGAAAGTTAAGAGCCGGGAGCCGAAACGCTCCCGGCATATTCCCAGTACCGAGGATATCTTCATGTCAGTGCTGAAGTCAGCGTCCATTGTTGTGCTGGCCTGTGGTGTTGCGCTTGCGGGCTGCAAGATCATTAAGACGCCAACAGCTGAGGAAGCCGCAGCCGCTCGCGGTGACAATTTCAACCCGGACCGCTCGGTTGCCGACATCTGGGATTCCAAGGTCAAACCGTTCTTCGCGGAAAAGACCGTGACGTTCGATGAGGTCATGACCGCGGCCAATACCGATCCCGACGCTGCGGGAAACAAATTCGGTCACCGCGAAAAGCAGGGCAACGCGCCGTGGACCTTTGCAACCAAACTGGAAGGCACGGTCGTTGACGCCGAGACAAAATCGCGGGCAGCCTATGTCGATGTCGACAGCAATGGTGATGGTAAGGCGGATGCGCGTGTCCAGATCGGGCCGACTGTTCGCGGAACAGCAATTCGCGACAGTTTGAGCTTTGTGAACTTCAACGAGTTCCGCAACCAGATTGAATGGGCTCAATTCGGAAAATCGTTCAACACCCGTGTCAACGATGAAGTTTTGTCGAAGCTGCCACGCGAAAACCTGGTCGGCATGAAAATAAAGACCAGCGGCGCTTTTGCCATGCCATCCAAGGGCCAGTTACCGCTTTTCACCCCCGTATCCATTGCACTGGAGAAGTGAGCTATGGATACGGAACAGCAAATCAAGGACGATATCGTCCTCAAGCTTGAGGACGTATCAAAAGTCTATTCGGGCATCGTAGCCGTCAAGCGCGCCAATCTCGAATTGCGGCGAGGGTCGGGCAATGTATTGGTGGGCGAGAACGGCGCTGGCAAATCCACATTGATGAAGATCATTGCCGGTGTCGAACGACCGACCATGGGCAAGATCATTCTCGATGGCGAACCAGTCGTGTTCGACAGCCCTGCCGACGCGCAAAAGCGCGGCATCGCGATGATCTTTCAGGAGCTCAACCTCTTTGCCAATATGTCCGTGGCTGAGAATATTTTCGCCACCCGTGAGATCATGCGCGGCGTGCGCGGCATCGACCACAAGGCGCAGGTTCACAAGGCCAACGAATATCTCAAACGTCTGGACGCAGGGATTGACGCCAATATGCTGGTTTCCGATCTCCCCATCGGCCAGCAGCAATTGGTGGAAATCGCCAAAGCTATTTCGCTCGATGCGCGCATCGTCATCATGGACGAACCAACATCCGCGCTTTCAGCCGCCGAAGTCGATATTCTCTTCAAAGTCATCGCCGAACTGAAAAGTCAGGGCGTCGCAATCGTTTATATTTCGCATCGTCTGGAAGAGCTGATGCGCATTGGTGATTACATCACCGTGCTGCGCGATGGCAAAATCACTGGCCAGGAAGAAGTCAAAAACATTGATACGCAATGGATCGTGCGTTCGATGA
>JAEXXS010000416.1 GCA_023451915.1 Pseudomonadota bacterium
GTCGGCGCATCACAGGACTGGCCGGTATTGCTGAAGCAGCCATTCACCCCTTTCGTGACAGCAGTCTGGAAGTCGGCGTCTGGAAGAATGATATTCGCAGACTTTCCCCCAAGTTCCTGCGCTACACGTTTCACCGTATCTGCCGCCACCTTGGCAACGATGATACCCGCGCGTGTGGATCCGGTAAAGGAAACCATGTCGACATCGGGGTGACCCGCCATCACCTGGCCAACCTCTGGTCCCGTGCCATTGACCAGATTGAACACACCCTTTGGCACACCGGCTGCATGCATGACTTCGGCGAATACGATGCCGGAGATTGGGGCGATCTCCGAAGGTTTCAGCACCACAGTGCAACCGGCGGCGATTGCCGGCGCAACCTTGCAGACGATCTGATTGAGCGGCCAATTCCACGGCGTAATCAGCGCACAAACGCCGATCGGTTCCTTGACGATCCGCGTCGTACCACGTGTCTCGGTAAACGAATATCCGTCAAAAGCTTTGATGGTGGCCTCAAGATGTGCACGCCCCGCCCAAGCCTGCGCGTTGCGCGCGAAGGCGATAGGCGCGCCCATTTCTGCTGAAACAGCCTGCGCAATGTCTTCGAAGCGTTCGTTATAAACGTCGAGCACACGCTTGAGCAGGAGAAGCCGGTCTTCTCTTGTCGTCTGCGCGAACGTTTGAAACGCAGCCTTTGCCGCGGCCACAGCTTTGTCCACGTCGGTCGCAGCACCTACCGAAATCCGTGTGAAGGCCTCTTCAGTCGCTGGATTGATAACATCCATTGTTTTCGGCGCGCTTGGTGCAACCCATTCGCCATTGATATAGAAAAGTTCATGATTGCTCATGGGAACTGGCCTTTCATTACTGTCCGAATTAGCGTTCAGAGAAGTCGATATCAGGCGAGCACAATGCCCCCCTCGATAATGGGCCCGGTTGTTTTGAAACGGTCGAGCGCAAATGGCTTCATACGGTGGTCGACGCGGCCCTTGACGATGGCCTCGGCCAACAGCTTACCGGCAGCAGGCGCCCCTGCAAAACCGTATGACCACCCAGCCGAAAACCAGAGACCATCGAGATTGGGATGTGCTCCAAGCAAAGGAGCGTAGTCCGACGAGGCATGAAGTTGCCCCGCCCAATGGCGCAAAATGCGCACCTCGCCCAATTGGGGAAACATTTCGAGGTAGATCTTGGCCATATTGGCCATCACAGGAATATCAACTTTCAGCGACATGCGAGGCCGTTCAGGCACTTCGGTGCCGCCGACAACCTCACCGCGTGATGTCTGGTGGAAATATGCGAGACTGTCGATCAGTGCGATTGCGGGCTTGATGAGCGGTCGTGTTGGTTCCAATGCCATGGCTTCGATACGCATGCCGAAGCCGTCTAATTCCACGCCAGCCAGCGCTGCAATGTCTGGATTGTTGGGTCCGGCGCACGACACCACGCAATCGGCATCAATACGATGGTCCCCCACCAGCACCGCAGTCACACGGTCCGCAGTCTTTTCGATACCGGTTATCTTCGTTCGATATCTGATATCGACGTTGTTTCGCTCGCAAAATGACAGCAGTGCCTTCATCACAGCGTGATGCGGGGCCACGCCGCCGTCTGGCTGGTGTTGCACTGCACGGACACGGGATTTATTGATCGCCGGAAGCAGATCGTCGATCTCACTTCGCGACAGCATTTTGCTGTTCACACCGAGGCTTTTTTGAACTTGCAGCCCCTCGAGCAACATAGCCTCGCTCTTTTCATGCTCGGAGACCACTGAATAGCCGCGTGGGCTGAACATGACATTCTCGCCAAGACGTTTTGACCAGCTTTGCCATTCATTCACCGTAAGGACAAACAATTCTGTCCAGGCAACAGATGCGAAACCCGGCCGGATCAACGTGCCGTTGCGACCGGATGCGCCGCCTTGCCAATAGCCCGCATCGAGAACGAGGATATCGCGCTGCCCCTGCTCAATCATATTGAACGCGACGGACAGCCCTTGCACGCCGCCGCCAATGATCACAACGGAGGCGCGTTTTGGAAGGCTTTTGTTCATTTATCTGGCTCCACAAGTCCTGCAAGTCCCGCCGCCTGCGCGATGGTAATCGAGCGCCGGGGCGGTCGATGCGTCGGTCTTGCGAAGCTTTCCAGACCGCCGCCGACGCGTGCGGCAAGCATTGCGAGCATGTGCTCCCAGCAAGGAAAGCCCTGACAGGTGCCCATTCCGCACGACGTCAACCGCTTGAGGACTTCAGGGTCCGTCTCACCTTTGTCTATGTGACAATAGAGTTCGCCGGCGGTTACATCCATGCAGGGGCATATCAGCGTCTCTGGATCGAGATTCGGGTTTACCGATATGCATTCGTTGCCCAAGGCAGCACTACCCACTACGGATATGCGACCGGGCAACGGTCTCGCTTCCACCTGAAAAACACCTTCCCCCGATGCCTGGAATCCAAGGCTCGGGTC
Organism: Pseudomonadota bacterium; assembly: GCA_023451915.1. Next base: position 2,467 of record JAEXXS010000416.1, read on the forward strand.
GACGCGCCATGGGCCAGCATGGATCAGTGTATCGCAGGCGATCCGTGTCGATGCCTGTATCGCGTTGACACGCGTCCGCCCGCAGATTTCCTGCAGTTGCTGGACGTGACCGATATGCACAACGTTGACGCCAAGTTCGCGCAAACGATGTGCTACAGCGATCTCCGCTCCGGTGCCAACAACCGCTACCTGCTTCCCCGGCATCGTCTTAAACACAGCAGCGAGTTGAAGGGCCGTGTGCACATCCATGACCCCTGGCAACTGGTTGCCTCTTACCAGCGGCGGGATTGAACGGCGCCCCGTCGCCAGTATCGTCTCGCGCGCCTCGAACACGACGGCGCTTCGCTTATGGTCGTGTGGTGCCCCGACCATAAGCGCACCTTCGCGGTAGATGCCGAAAAGCTCCATCCCTGAAAACAGAGTTACACCGGGATGAAGCGCTTCAACCCCACCGCCCATCGTAGTCGCGAGACGCGCGATGCTTTCGCCTCTTGTAACCAGCGCAACCTTTTCGCCCTTGGCAGCGCGCCTGTTGGCTTCAGAAATGCCGGCTGGGCCACCGCCGATGACAAGACTATCGATGGCAATCCGCTTACCGGGGATCGCCTGCGGCTGGAGAGAGATTTCCGCTGGACGACCGACACCCGCCAGATTGGCCATAACGCGTTCCGCCAGACGGTAGGCCAGACCAGATTTCGGCATCCAGTCGCCGTGCTCGAATCCGCCATACACTGCCTTGGATGGCAGAAGTTGAGCGAGCCGAAGCACATCAAAACGGGCCGATGGCCACGTGTTCTGCATTTCGACGACCATGCCATGGCGCACCACAATCTGATCCAGCCGGACGTTGGGCCGTCCATCGACCCGCGCAAGCACGCCCGTTAGATAAGAGCCGCTATAGCCGAGCGGCCTGTGCAGCTTGCGGGAACGGGTCAATGTCGTAACGCCTGCCCGCCAGAGTGCTGCCGCCACGCTGTCGCCCGGCTGTCCCGTGACTTTCGAGCCATTCCAGAGAAAAGAAATGCCCGTTTTTCGATCTTCTTTGCTCATCTTCGCGCGGCCTCCCGTCACTTGCAGATGATCACGACATCACTGGCTGCCCATTTGAGGCCAACACGGCTGCCTTGCGCCATCGCCGCTATATTCCCCACATCGCGGCTGCGGACATTGACTTTGCTGCCATCGTCCATTCGAACAACAAGGCGGTATTCGACGCCGAGGTAGATCTTGTCCTCGATTACGCCCTCACCCGCATTGTCACCCGTGGAGCCGCCGCTGATGGCTTCGATACGCTCGGGGCGAAGCACAACACATGCGCTGCGCCCGTCAAGCAGGGTCTCTGAGCGGGGAGCATCCTTGGGCAAGGTTACACGCCAGCCATTACCGACGACGGCGACAGTGTCGCCTTCAGACCGGACAGTGCCATACAGAAGGTTGGCCTCCCCGATGAAATCGGCAACAAATTCCGAGCACGGACGAAGATAGAGTTCATGCGGCGTTCCGATTTGCTCAAGACGTCCATCCTTGAAGATGGCAATCCGGTCGCTCATAACCAGCGCCTCTTCCTGATCATGTGTGACGGAAACGACGGTCGCCCCAACCTGACGCGTAATGTGCATGATCTCAATCTGCATCTGGCTTCGCAGCTTCTTGTCCAGCGCCGCCATCGGCTCGTCCAGCAGCACGATGTCCGGCTTGAAGACAAGGGCGCGGGCGAGTGCGACGCGTTGTTGCTGGCCACCGGACATTTCCTTCGGATAGCGCTTGGCACAATGTGCGAGACCTACAATCTCGAGCATCTGCATGCTTTGTCTTTCACGTTCAGCACGTTTGA
>JAEXXS010000228.1 GCA_023451915.1 Pseudomonadota bacterium
TTTGGGCAGGTGAGAGTGTAATTTTCAAAATAGCGGGACGTATCCTTAAATGGCGCGCATCGTGATGAAATTCGGCGGCACTTCGGTGGCCGATCTGGAACGCATCTATAATGTGGCGCGCCACGTCAAACGCGAGGTCGAGGCGGGCAATCAGGTTGCTGTTGTCGTCTCGGCCATGTCCGGCAAGACCAATGAGCTGGTCAACTGGGTGCAGAACATGCCGAAGGTATGTGGCGCCAGTTCGCCTTTCTACGATGCGCGCGAATATGACACCATCGTCGCTTCCGGCGAACAGGTGACGAGCGGCCTTCTGGCCATTGCGCTTCAGTCGATCGGTGTCGATGCGCGTTCGTGGCAGGGCTGGCAGATTCAAATCAAGACCGACAATGCGCATGGCGCGGCCCGTATTCAGGAGATCGACGGTTCGGAAATCATCCGTCGCATGGAAATGGGTCAGGTTGCCGTGGTGGCCGGTTTCCAGGGCTTGGGCCCCGACAACCGCATCGCGACGCTTGGGCGCGGCGGTTCTGATACCTCGGCTGTGGCAGTCGCTGCTGCGGTAAAGGCTGATCGCTGCGATATCTATACCGATGTAGACGGCGTCTACACGACTGATCCGCGCATCGAGCCGAAGGCGCGCCGCCTGCCCAAAATCTCCTTCGAGGAAATGCTGGAAATGGCTTCGCTCGGCGCCAAGGTTTTGCAGGTGCGTTCGGTCGAACTCGCCATGGTGCACAAGGTGCGCACTTTCGTGCGCTCGAGCTTTACGGACCCCGATGCGCCGGGCATGGGTGATCCGATCAACCCGCCCGGAACGCTTATTTGCGACGAGGATGAAATCGTGGAACAGCAGACCGTCACAGGTATCGCCTTTGCGAAAGATGAAGCCCAGATTTCGCTGCGGCGCGTGGCCGACCGACCGGGTGTGTCGGCAGCCATTTTCGGCCCGCTTGCCGAAGAACATATCAATGTCGATATGATCGTCCAGAACGTGTCGGAAGACGGTTCCAAGACCGACATGACCTTCACGATCCCGACCGGCGATATCGACAAGGCGCTGCGCGTTCTCGATAACGTCAAGGGTGAAATCGGCTTCGACAATATCCAGTCTGAGACGGGTCTCGCCAAGATTTCCGTGATCGGCATCGGCATGCGCAGCCATGCGGGCGTTGCCGCCACCGCCTTCAAGGCGCTGGCCGAAAAGGGCATCAACATTCGCGCCATCACCACGTCGGAAATCAAGATCTCGATCCTGATCGACGGTCCCTATGCGGAACTCGCCGTGCGCACGCTGCACGCCGTCTACGGTCTCGACAAATCGTAATCCGCTGAGCGCTGATATTAAGCCGGCATAAAACCCGGCTTTTATTAAACCGTTTTGAAACAATGCCGCGCTCTTGAACGGAGCGCGGCATTTTTTCGTTCCGGGCCCTGGCATAATTTCTGCTTAAAGCACTAGACGGCAGTGTCAAAAATGCTCACAAAGGGGTTGGCGTAACGCGTCGCGGGCGGGTAATGGGAATCGGTCGGCGAAAGCGGGCCACCAGTCCGAACGGCTTTCGGTAGTACGGAGCAAGCAAAGCCGTTTTCTCTTTATTCGCCGCAGTTCGCACGGAAAGCCGCTTCACCTCGGTGCCGAAACTGCACAAGAGGAGTGTCCGACGATCATGCGCGATCAGACAACCGGTCCCCGCGTGCTGCTGAAGCGGCTGCGCGAATTGATGGCTGAGCCGCTTGAGCCGCAGCCGCGCCTTGACCGGATCGTCCGTGAAATCGCGCAGAATATGGTCGCGGAAGTCTGCTCCTTCTATGTGCTTCGCGCTGACGGCGTTCTCGAACTCTATGCCACCGAAGGTTTGAACCCGCAGTCGGTCCATCTGGCGCAATTGCGTCTGGGGCAGGGCCTTGTCGGCACCATTGCGGCGAGCGCGCGCCCGTTGAACCTTACCGATGCGCAAAGCCATCCGGCTTTCGCCTATCTGCCGGAGACGGGCGAAGAAGTGTATAATTCCTTCCTCGGTGTTCCGGTGCTACGCGCTGGTCGCACGATGGGTGTTCTCGTCGTGCAGAACCGCACCAAGCGCGCCTATCGTGAAGACGAAGTTGAAGCGCTTGAAACGACAGCCATGGTCCTTGCCGAAATCATTGCATCCGGCGACGGGCTGAAGCTCGTGCGCCCCGGTATCGACCTCGATATGGGCCGCCCGATGAGCGTGACCGGGCTTGCCTTCAATGACGGCATTGGTCTCGGTCACGTTGTGCTGCACGAGCCGCGCATTGTCGTGACCAATCTCTTCAACGAGGATAGCCAGGCCGAGCTTGCCCGTCTGGATCAGGCGCTGGGTTCCTTACGCATTTCCATCGATGACATGCTGTCGCGGCGCGATGTCGCCATTGAGGGCGAACATCGCGAAGTGCTGGAAGCCTATCGCATGTTCGCGCATGATCGCGGCTGGGTGCGGCGTCTGGAAGAGGCGATCCATAACGGTCTGACCGCCGAAGCTGCGGTCGAAAAGGTGCAGAGCGACACGCGCGCGCGCATGATGCATCTGACCGATCCCTATATGCGCGAGCGCCTGTCGGATTTCGATGATCTCGCCAATCGGCTGCTACGCCAGCTGATGGGCCGCGACATCAAGACGATGGCCGAATCGCTGGTCAAGGATGCGATCATCGTCGCGCGCTCCATGGGGGCTGCGGAATTGCTGGACTATCCGCGCGAGCGTTTGCGCGGCGTGGTGCTGGAAGACGGCGCTGCCACCAGCCATGTGGTGATCGTGGCGCGCGCCATGGGCATTCCCGTGGTGGGCCAGGCCAAGGGCGCTGTATCCATGGCTGAAAACAACGATGCCGCCATTGTCGATGGTGACGAAGGCATCGTGCATCTGCGCCCGCAGTCGGATGTCGAATCGGCTTATGCGGAAAAGGTTCGTTTCCGCGCGCGGCGTCAGGCGCATTATCGCGAATTGCGCGACAAGCCAGCCTTGACCAAGGACGGCGTGGATATCTCGCTTTTGATGAATGCGGGCCTTCTGGTCGACCTGCCGCAGCTTGCGGCGTCGGGCGCTGCGGGCATTGGCCTGTTCCGCACCGAGCTGCAGTTCATGGTCGCTTCAACCTTTCCGCGAGCGGAGCAGCAGGAGCGGCTCTATCGCTCCGTGATGGAAGCGTCGGGCGACAAGCCCGTCACCTTCCGCACGCTGGATATCGGCGGCGATAAGGTGCTGCCTTACTTCAGCGCATCGGCGCACGAAGAAAATCCGGCGCTCGGCTGGCGCGCCATCCGTCTCACCCTTGACCGTCCCGGTCTGCTGCGCACCCAGTTGCGCGCGCTTTTGAAAGCGGCAGGCGGACGCGAATTGAAGCTGATGCTGCCAATGGTGACGGAAGTGGCCGAGGTGAAGGCGGCGCGCGAGATCATCGAACGCGAGGTTCGCCATCTGTCACGATTTGCGCATGCGCTGCCGACGCGGATGAAGCTTGGCGCGATGGTCGAAGTTCCGGCCCTGTTGTGGCAGCTGGATGAGCTGATGACGGCGGTCGATTTCGTCTCCGTCGGCTCCAACGATCTGTTCCAGTTCCTGATGGCGGTGGATCGCGGCAATTCGCTGATTTCCGGTCGTTTCGACCAACTTTCCCCGGCTTTCCTGCGGACATTGCGCCATATTGTCGACGCGGGCAACCGGCACAACACGCCGGTTACGCTCTGCGGTGAAATGGCGGGACGTCCGCTGACGGCCATGACGCTGATCGGGCTTGGCTTCCGCTCCATCTCCATGTCGGCTGCGGCCATCGGCCCGGTGAAGGCGATGCTCGGCGCGCTGGATACAACGAAGCTGAATGCGCTTCTCAATGAAGAGCTGGACAAGCCGAATGTCGCGCATTCGCTGCGCGAATTGATGCTTCGATTTGCAGAAGACAACGATATTCCGTTATAGCAAGGCAAATTGCTGAGAATGACCGGGTGTGGCGCGGGATGCGGCAGGCCCGGTTTCGCACATTTGCACACGGACGACAATTTTTAGGACATGACATGATCGCATTGCCGCAGGACCGGATGGACCAGCTCTTGAAGCGGTTCTCGATGATCGAAAGCCAGATGGCCGACAATCCGGATTCGGAAACCTATGTGAAGCTTGCCTCCGAATATTCCGAATTGCAGGAAGTCGTTGGCAAGATTCGCGAATTGAGCGATGCGCGTGGCGAAGCGAAAGATCTGGCTGCCATGCGCGACGATGCGTCGACCGATGCCGACATGCGCGCCTTGGCCGTCGAGGAATTGCCGGAGGTCGAAAAGCGCGTCGAGACGCTGGAGCAGGAAGTACAAATCCTGCTTCTGCCCAAGGATGCGGCGGACGAAAAGAACGCCATTCTCGAAATTCGCGCCGGTACAGGTGGGCTGGAAGCAGCGCTTTTCGCCGGTGATCTTTTCCGCATGTATGAGCGCTATGCCAGCGAAAAGGGCTGGCGCGTTGAGCTGGTCTCGGCCAGCGAAGGCGATGCAGGCGGCTATAAGGAAATCATCGCAACGGTGTCCGGCAAGGGCGTGTTCTCGAAGATGAAGTTCGAATCGGGCGTGCATCGTGTGCAGCGCGTACCGGAAACTGAAGCTGGCGGGCGTATTCATACCTCGGCTGCGACGGTGGCCGTGCTGCCGGAAGCCGAAGACATCGATATCGAGATTCGCAACGAGGATATCCGCATTGATACGATGCGCGCATCCGGCGCTGGTGGACAGCACGTCAACACGACCGACTCGGCCGTGCGCATCACCCATATCCCCACCGGCATCATGGTGGTTCAGGCGGAAAAATCCCAGCACCAGAACCGCGCCCGCGCCATGCAGATCCTGCGCGCGCGCCTTTATGACATGGAGCGCCAGAAGGCTGAAAGCGAACGCTCCGAAGCGCGCCGCAGCCAGGTCGGCTCCGGCGACCGCTCCGAACGCATCCGTACCTATAATTTTCCGCAGGGCCGCGTACGGATCACCGTATCAACCTGACGCTCTATAAGCTCGACCGCGTGATGGAAGGCGATCTCGACGAACTGGTCGATGCGCTGATTTCCGATCACCAGACGGCGCTTCTGACCGAATTGGGCGCATGAGCGTGAGCGGCGAGCGTCTCGACGTTCTAGCAGCGCAGGCTCGGCGGCGATTGCGCGATGCCGGGCTGGAAACACCTGATCTCGATGCGCGGCTGCTCATCGAATGGGCGACGGGCGCAACGCGGCTCGACCTGATTTCCGCGCCGGACCGGCTGATCGAAGCCGAGCGCGTCGCGACCTTGTGTGCCGCGTTGGAACGCCGTGCCAAAGGCGAACCGGTGCATCGCATTATCGGTGTCCGCGAGTTTTACGGCCTGCCTTTCCGGCTTTCCGCCGAAACGCTTGAGCCGCGCCCCGATACGGAAGCGCTGGTGGAACTGGTTATTCCGCCGCTGGAAGCGCTGATCGGAAAACATGGCGTCGCCGAACTGCTCGATATGGGCACGGGGACCGGGGCTATCGTCATCTCGCTCCTGCATCGCTTCGGGGCATTGCATGGCATTGGTCTCGATGTGTCGGAAGGGGCGCTGGTGACGGCGCGAATCAATGCGGCGATCAATGGCGTAAGCGAACGTTTCGCGGCGCTGCGAAGTGACTGGTTCACCACTATCAGCGGACGGTTTCATATGATCGTCTCAAACCCGCCCTATATTCCGCATCAAGACATTGCCGGTCTGTCGCGGGAAGTGCGCGAACATGATCCGCTTGCCGCACTCGATGGCGGCGAGGATGGGTTGAATTTTTACCGGGCCCTTGCAGAACAGGCAGTTGAGTACCTATATGAGGATGGTATGGTTGCCGTAGAAATCGGCGCTGGACAATTCCAGGATGTAAAAGCGCTGTTTGAACAAGCCGGTTTTGAACTCGCAAACGATGCGCGTGATCTGGGCGGCCATAGAAGGGCCATGCTTTTTGCGCAAAAATCATAAACGAAATTTTGATACCCAACGGCGCGAAAAAACACTTGGAATTTGCCGCGAAGCCGTTTAGTTTCCGGCCACCGTATACAGCCAGAATGGTTTTGCCCGCTTTTTAGAGGGCCGTGGCGGAAATGCTCCATGACGATTTGAGGTCATGCTCTCCCGGGGTCTAAGCCTTTGGAGATGGCTTGTACGGAAGTACACGACTTTCAGGCATGGTCCCGAAGAGCGATGCTTTTCGGCGTGGACCTTGTACAAGGCAACCGTCAGGTTCCGGCCATCCATCTGGATATGCGGAGCCGAGAAGCATGTCGCGGAAAGGTGGGAACCGGTTTTCCGGTGACGACATGCATAAAGCAACCCCTGAATGCGCGTCACGCGAACAGTTTGAAATGCGACGCGCTTTGGGAATAGTCGATGTGTAGGAAGTTTTAGGGCGTGCTTCCTCCATGGCTCAATAGCAAGAGACAGGCGGCTTTTTTCGTCGCAACGTTTCTGCGCCCTTTAATCTGAAAAGAGATGAATATGAGGCCAGCACAGCAGAACAGGCGTATGCGCGGACGGGGGAATAACAACAATAATAATAACAATAACCGCAAGGGCCCCAATCCTCTGTCGCGTAATTACGAAAGCAACGGACCTGACGTGAAGATCCGTGGCAATGCGCAACATATTGCAGAAAAATATTCGACCCTCGCACGTGACGCGCAGGCTTCTGGCGACCGGGTGATGGCTGAAAATTATCTTCAGCACGCTGAACATTACAATCGCATCATCATGGCTGCCATGGCGCAGAACCCGGTGCCGTTCCAGCGGGAAGAAACCTTCGACGATGACAGCGCCGATGACGACGATACCGGCTTTACGCCAGCCGTCGCTGCCGAGCCGCGTCCGGTCAATGGTTCGGGCCCGCAGCCGGTTATCGAAGGTACGCCCGCCGAAGTTATTTATGGCGAGGAAAGCGGCGAAAGCCGTCAGCCGCGTGAACGCGACAATCGCGATCGTCGCCTTGGTCGCGGACGCCGCCCGCAGCGCGAACGTTTCAATGCCGAAGAGCGCCCGGAAGCGCAGGCCGGTGAAGCAGGCGAACAGCCTGCATCGGAAGCGCCGGTAGAAGCACAGGAACCGGCTCCGGTCGCACGGGCTGCCAAGGCTGCTCCGGTGGTTGCCGAAGCCGCGCCCGTTGAGGTGCCTGCGGAAGCACCCGTCGAAGCGAAAGCAGATGATGAAGCTGCACCGCGTCGCGCCACCCGCCGTCCGGGTCGTCCGCGCCGTGTCGCAAAGGATGCCGGCAGCGATACGCCAGCTACCGAACCCGTTGATTCCGACGCTTAAAGCTTTCGATATATGATTTGAAAATGGCGCGGTTTTCCGCGCCATTTTTATTTGGTCATACCGGTGCGGTTCACCCTTGCCGAACCACGGTCATAGTCCCATATCCTGTCTTGGAAAGTCATGAAGCCCGCCCTTGCGGGGGCTTCGTCACCCAATATCTTCCGGTGCCTCTAGAGGGCCGGAGGGGCAAAGGAGACACTATGAATATTGAAAAATACACGGAACGCGTTCGCGGTTTCATTCAGTCAGCGCAGACCTTTGCGCTTTCTTCCGGCAATCAGCAGTTCACCCCTGAGCACATCCTGAAAATCCTTGTCGATGATGATGAGGGGCTTGCCGCATCGTTGATCGAGCGAGCCGGTGGACGCATTGCCGATGTGCGCCTTGGCTTGCAAAGCGCATTGGAAAAGCTGCCGAAAGTATCGGGCGGCAACGATCAGCTTTATCTCTCGCAGCCGCTGGCCAAGGTTTTCACTCTGGCTGAAGAGCTCGCCACGAAGGCGGGTGACAGCTTTGTCACAGTCGAACGGCTCCTGACGGCGCTGGCCATCGAGAAATCCGCCAAGACATCTGAAATTCTTGCCGCAGCCGGTGTGACACCGACGGCGTTGAACAAGGTCATCAACGATATGCGTAAGGGCCGCACTGCCGACACCGCTTCCGCCGAAAGCAATTACGACGCGCTGAAGAAATATGCGCGCGATCTGACCGAGGATGCTCGCAACGGCAAGCTTGATCCGGTGATCGGTCGCGACGAAGAAATTCGTCGCACGATTCAGGTTCTGTCGCGCCGCACCAAGAACAATCCGGTGCTGATCGGTGAGCCGGGCGTTGGTAAAACAGCCATTGCCGAAGGTCTGGCGCTGCGTATCGTCAATGGCGATGTGCCCGAATCGCTGAAGGACAAGCAGTTGATGGCGCTCGACATGGGCGCGCTGATTGCCGGTGCAAAATATCGCGGCGAGTTTGAAGAGCGCCTGAAGGCAATCCTGTCGGAAGTTCAGACGGCTGCCGGTCAGGTTATTCTCTTCATCGACGAGATGCACACGCTTGTCGGTGCAGGCAAGACCGATGGCGCAATGGATGCGTCCAACCTTTTGAAGCCTGCGCTGGCCCGTGGTGAATTGCACTGCGTCGGCGCGACCACGCTGGAAGAATATCGCAAATATGTCGAGAAGGACGCCGCACTTGCGCGTCGTTTCCAGCCGGTCTTCGTGGACGAACCGACAGTCGAAGATACGATCTCGATCCTTCGCGGCCTGAAGGAAAAATACGAGCAGCATCACAAGGTTCGCGTATCGGACTCCGCACTGGTTGCAGCCGCAACGCTGTCAAATCGCTATATCACCGACCGCTTCCTGCCCGACAAGGCTATCGACCTTGTCGACGAGGCCGCATCGCGCTTGCGCATGCAGGTCGATTCGAAGCCGGAAGAACTGGACGAGATTGACCGCCGGGTCATGCAGCTGAAGATCGAGCGCGAAGCCTTGAAAGTGGAAACCGATGCCGCTTCCAAGGATCGTCTGGTGCGTCTTGAAAAAGAGCTGACCGATCTGGAAGAAGAATCAGCTGAACTGACCGCCAAGTGGCAGTCGGAAAAGCAGAAGCTTGGTCAGGCAGCCGATCTCAAGCGTCAGCTTGAGGAAGCGCGCAACGCTTTGGCCACGGCACAGCGCAATGGTGAATTCCAGAAGGCTGGCGAGCTTGCTTATGGCAAGATTCCGCAGCTTGAAAAGGAACTCGCCCAGTCTGAAAGCCAGGAAAACAGGGGTTCTCTGCTGGAAGAAACCGTGACGCCGGAACATGTCGGGCAGGTGGTTTCCCGCTGGACAGGTATTCCGGTTGACCGGATGCTGGAAGGCGAGCGCGAAAAGCTGCTGCGGATGGAAGACGAGCTTGCAAAGCGCGTCATCGGTCAGGGCGAAGCTGTTCAGGCGGTTTCCAAGGCCGTTCGTCGTGCGCGTGCGGGTCTTCAGGACCCGAACCGGCCTATCGGTTCGTTCATTTTCCTCGGCCCAACGGGCGTCGGCAAGACCGAACTGACCAAGGCGCTTGCATCGTTCCTGTTCCAGGACGACACCGCGATGGTGCGTATCGATATGTCGGAATTCATGGAGAAGCACTCCGTGAGTCGCCTGATCGGTGCACCTCCCGGCTATGTCGGTTACGAGGAAGGCGGAGCGCTGACGGAAGCTGTGCGTCGCCGGCCCTATCAGGTGATCCTGTTCGACGAGATCGAAAAGGCGCATCCCGATGTGTTCAACGTGCTGTTGCAGGTGCTGGACGATGGGCGTCTGACCGACGGCCAGGGCCGCACGGTCGATTTCCGCAACACGGTCATCATCATGACGTCGAACCTTGGCGCGGAATATCTCGTCAATCTGGGCGAGAAGGACGATGTCGAGAGCGTTCGTGACGAGGTCATGGGTGTGGTCCGGGCGGCATTCCGGCCGGAATTCCTCAACCGTGTCGATGAAATCATTCTGTTCCACCGGCTGCGCCGTGAGGATATGGGTGCGATTGTCGATATCCAGTTGCAGCGTCTCCAGACCTTGCTCACCGATCGCAAGATCGCCTTGCAGCTGGAAGAGGATGCCCGCGAATGGCTCGCCAACAAGGGATATGATCCGGCCTACGGCGCACGTCCTTTGAAGCGGGTGATCCAGAAGGAAGTCCAGGACCCGCTCGCCGAGCGTATTCTGCTGGGCGATATTCTCGATGGTTCGCTGGTCAAAATCACCGCCGGTTCGGACAGGCTCAATTTCCGTGCCGTTCGCGGTGCGCTGGAACCCGATCCGAAGAACGAAGGCGTGGAAGCCTGATCTCCTGCTCCAACCAAGCGCCGCAATCGCAAGATTGCGGCGCTTTTTCTTGGGCTTCTACCGCCACCGGGTGCGAATGCACCGGAAGCGTAAAGAAATATTACAGCTACCAATTTCATAAAACTTATCGTCACTTGGCCATTTTCATGTCCAGTTCATCTGGCATCTGCTGTTACTCGGATAATCAGTTATTAACCATATTCACGGCATCCATGATCTGACGATCCGATTGAACGTCTGAAATTACGGGCACCTGGGACTTCCTTCATGACGCATTCCATACGCATGCTTCGTTTCGCATTGTTTGCTTCTGCGGCTCTGCCCGCCACGGGTGCCGGTGCATTTGCAGAAGAAAACCGTGACGCCACGCTCACGGAAGCCCCGGTGCAGCTGGCGCAGCTCTATGATCCGGGCGAAGAGGTCTATCACGACCGGCGCGTGCGCGTTTATATCGACCAATATGGTCGGCGCGTGACGATGGATCGTCGTGGCCGCATCATCAGCGTCGAGGATGCCAATAGCTACGACCGCAACAGCTATGGCGGTCACAATATCCGGCGTGATCCGCAGCAAGATGATAACTGGACGCTGAACGGTCCGGTCGATGGCGGTTCGCCTTACGACGGTTTCAGCAATGTGCCGGAAGACCCGAATTACTATCCCGCCGCGCCGTCCGATCCGAGCTATCGCGGCAATCAGGATGGTCAGGTGCAGCGTTCGGAGCTGCCGCCATCCGGTGAAAACTATCCCGACAATACTGGCACCAACTCCGCCAGCATCGATCAGAATTATGGTGCCCAGGACAATTACGGCCAGCCCGGCTATGAGCAGCCGCAAAATGTGCCGCATTCGAGCGACATGGCGCCCGCCATCGAAATGCCGAAAGGCGAGGGCGCAAAGGCCAAGATCGCAGCTTTTCAAGTATTGCTGGATCGCGCTGGCGCTTCGCCGGGCGTGATTGATGGTCGCTCCGGCAGCAATGTCGACAAGGCCGCAGCCGCCTATGGTGAACTGACCGGCAAATCCATCAGCCCGAAGGACGATGCAGCCGTCAATGCCGAGCTTGAAGCAACCGGCGGCGCGGCGTTCTTTGAATATACAATCACCAATGAGGATGTCGGTCGCCAATATGTGGCCTCGATCCCGGAAGACTACGCCCATAAGGCGCAGCTTCCGTCGATGGCCTATACGTCCGTGACGGAAATGCTGGGCGAGAAATTCCATATTGACGAAAACTACCTGAAGGAAATCAATCCGGGCGTGAATTTCAATCAGCCGGGTTCCATCGTCAAAGTGCCGAATCTCGGCAAGCCGGTGCGCGCCAAGGTGGCGAGAATCATCGCAGACAAGGGACGCAAGCAGGTCCGTGGTTATGACGAAAGCGGCAAGCTCGTTGTAGCCTATCCGTCGACCATCGGCTCATCGGATAATCCGTCGCCATCCGGTATCGTGCAGGTTGAGCGCATCGCCATCAACCCGAACTACACCTATAATCCGAAGATCAACTTCAAGCAGGGCAACAACGACAAGGTTCTGACGATCCCGCCGGGTCCGAACGGGCCGGTCGGCACCGTCTGGATTGCGCTTTCCAAGCCGACTTACGGTATCCACGGAACACCGGAGCCGTCGAAGATCGGCAAGACGTCCAGCCATGGCTGTGTGCGATTGACGAATTGGGACGCCGAAGAACTCGCCAAGCTCGTCAAGCCCGGCGTCACCGTCGAATTTTCCGAATAGGTCCACCTTCAAGGTCAAACAAAAGCCGGGTGAGCATCTTGCTTTCCCGGCTTTTCATCAGAGCATTTCCAGCAAAAGTGCGAAGCGGTTTTGCGTTGGATAATGCGCAAAAACAAACAAATAGAGCGGTTCCTCGATTCCGTTTCTACCGGAACCGCTCTATCCCTTGGTCGACGCGTTGGCAGCCAATTTGGTGCTGTTGTCGTCGCTGTTCAAAAGCGTGTCGATACGATCACGCTCCTGCTTGAAAGCTTCAAGTTCTTTGCCCTTCAAGGCCTTGTTGTCCGGCAGACGGATCCGCAGCGGATCGACCTTGGTGCCGTTGACGATCATCTCATAATGCAGATGTGGCCCGGTCGAGAGGCCGGTTGAACCGACATAGCCGATCACCTGGCCCTGACGCACCCTTGCGCCGGCAGATACGCCGCGCGCGATGGCATTCTGGTGGCTGTAACTGCTGACATAGCCATTGGCATGACGAATCAGAGTCTGATTGCCGTAGCCGTTGGTCCAGCCCGCCTTTTCGACAACCCCGTTACCCGTTGCGATGATTGGCGTACCGCGCGGTGCGGCCCAATCGACGCCGGTATGCATGCGGCTATAGCCAAGAATCGGGTGACGGCGCATGCCGAATGGGGAACGGAACACGCCATTGGGCACCGGATTGCGCAGCAGAAACTGCTTGGCGCTCTTTCCGCCTTCATCGAAATAATCGACGCTGCCGTCCGGCGCCTGATAGCGGTAGAATTTTCGGGTCGTCCCGCTGAACGTAGCCGCCACATAAAGGAGTTGCGAATCGCTGTCCGCCTTGTCCGGTTCGTCAGCGCCGTCCGGCAGCGAGAAGAAGGCGTCGATATTGTCGGTCGGCGTCAGCTGCGCCTGAAGGTCAACGTCCGTGGCCAGCATTTTGACCAGCTGTTCGCGCATGGTTTCGGTCATGCCATAGGCAAGCGCCGCGCGGCTGATGCCGTCATAGACATTGGGCAGGTTGCCCCGGATGGCGCTGGGAACAGCATTGCCATCGAAAGCCGTCTGCAAAAGCGGTGTATCTTCGGGCTCATCCGACGGTACATATTGCTGGCGGTCGTTAAGTGTGACCGTCACCAGATGCGTGGTGCGATTATAAATGCTCGCGCGCACGATGCGGTCTTCGCCCTTGCGCGTTTCAGTCCCGATGCGCAGTATGCTGCCCTGTTTCAGGCGCGGCGAATTCATCATCTTGCTCAGAGCATCGACCATGTTCGACGTCTCATTGCCGCTATAGCCTGCATCTTCCAGCGCCTGCGCTATATCGGCATTTTGCCGGAAGGGGATCAGCTCTTCCGAAAAGCCGTCTTCCGTCTGCTCGTCATTCGCTTTCGGCGCGACACTGACATTTTCCTGCGTAATCTTTACCCCAAGCGCCGGGCCGAGCGCATAGGGAGAATCATTGCCGCCGAAGCGGACCGGGTCGACATAATGCAGCGACGCGACTTGCACATCGCCATCGGTCAACAGACCGCCCGTGTCGCGAACGACTTTCTCGACTTCATCGACCGACAGATCGCTCGATGCATCGAAGGTTGCACTGTTCAGCGGAAAATCGACGACGTGAAGGCTGACTTCGCTTTCAACCTTGGCGCCGTAGATCTGGCCGGTGTCGGCCGGTTGCGGGGCCGTTGGGCCTTCAGAGAACACAGTCAGCGCATCGAATGCCGGATATTTGCGGCTGGTCGGGTGATCAACCGCCAGCGCCATGCTCACCAGTTCAAACGGGCGGGTGCGGATCACTTCACGCTCGCCGACTTTCTGCATGGTGGACAGGTCGAACCGGCGGCGGTCGCGCGGCTGCTGCGCCGAAACTGTGCTGACGAGACGGCCACCCTTGGTGACAGCGCCTTCCTCGGCGGCGCTTGGCATATCGTTGCGCGCGAGAATCTCAGGCGGGGTCGCCAACTGCTCGCGCCCGTCGAGGGCGGCGAAAAGAGCAACGCCAATCAGCATGCAGGAAGTAACGCCAGTCAGGAAGGTGCCGGCAAGCCAGCGTGCCGAAACTTCGCGCCGATCCGGAGGCCGTCGCCGTCCGCCAACGCTTAGCGGGGGCTCGTCACCCGGATCGAGATTATTCGGCCCCATATCCTTCATACTGCTATAGTAGGCCCTTCTTCTAAACCTGATGGCACGAAAACGTGCTTGAACATCGCTTGTCAGAAAAGCGACTT
>JAEXXS010000235.1 GCA_023451915.1 Pseudomonadota bacterium
TAACTTCCGGCGCGAATGTGCGGTCGGCAGTCATGATCTCGACCTTGCCGCCCGCATTGGCGATGAATTCCGCCGCCTGTAGCCCGGCATGATCTCCCGCCTCGTCAAAGACCAGCGCATTGGCTCCGGGGCGCACATCGCCGGAAATGATATCCCAGGCGGAAACGGCAAGCTCGTTGCCCGCGCCAAGCAGACTCATTTCCGGCATGCCGCCGGTCGCGATGATCGCCACATCCGGCGCTTCCGCCGTTACCGTGTCGGCCTCGGCCCAGGCATTGAAGCGAAAATCGACGCCGAGCTTTTCGCATTGTGCCATGCGCCAGTCGATGATGCCCATCATCTCGCGCCGGCGCGGGCTTTGCGCTGTCAGTCGCACCTGACCGCCCGGCTGGCTCGCCGCCTCGAAGACCACGACCTTATGGCCGCGCTCGGCGCAGACGCGCGCCACTTCCAGCCCGGCGGGACCGGCACCGACCACCACGATGCGGCGGCTTTGTTCAGCCCTGTTGACGACATGCGGCATCGAGGTCTCGCGACCCGTGGCGGGATTATGGATGCAATAAGCTGCACCGCCCTGATAAATCCGGTCGAGGCAGTAATTCGCGCCGACGCAAGGGCGGATTTCCTCTTCTCGTTTCTCGAGAATTTTGCCCACGATATGCGGGTCGGTCATATGGGCGCGCGTCATGCCGACCATGTCGAGCTTGCCGGATGCTATGGCATGGCGCGCTGTTGCCACATCCTGAATCTTGGCGGCATGGAACGTCGCCATTCCAGTGCTGGACCGGATTTCGCCCGCGAAATCCAGATGCGGCGCACTCGGCATGCCCTGAATGGGAATGACGTCGGTCAAACCGGCATCGGTTTCAATATGACCGCGAATAACATTGAGAAAATCGACCAGACCGCTGTCCTTCAGCCTGCGGGAAATCTCCAGTCCATCCGCGCGCGTCAGGCCGCCTTCTAGCGTCTCATCGGCCACATAACGGATGCCGACCAGAAAATCCGGGCCGACCCGCTCGCGAATGGCGCTCAGAACCTGAAAGGAAAACCGCAGCCGGTTGTCGAGCGAACCGCCGTAATCGCCATCCAGCTCATTGGTCAGCGGTGACCAGAACTGGTCGAGCAGATGGCCATAGGCCTCCAGTTCCAGACCGTCGAGACCGGCAGCTTTCATCCGCTCCGCCGCATCGGCATAATCGCGGATGATGCGCTCGATATCCCACTCTTCGGCCCGCTTGGGGTAAGCGCGATGGGCCGGTTCATGCTTCGCCGTTGACGAGACAGAGGGCAGCCAGTCGCCTTTGTCCCAGCGGGTGCGGCGACCGAGATGGGTAAGCTGGATCATCACCGCCGCGCCATGCTCGTGGCACTCGTCAGCCAGCATCCGCAACCAGGGCACGACCTCGTCCTTATAAGCCAGCACATTGTTGAAGGCAGGCGGACTGTCCTTCGACACCGAGGCGGAGCCCGCCGTCATCGTCAGTGCGATACCGGCCTTGGCCCGTTCGACGTGATATGCGCGATAGCGCTCCTTCGGCATGCCGTCATCGGCATAGGCTGGCTCATGCGAGGTGAGCATGATGCGGTTACGAAGCGTCAGATGCTTGATCGTAAGCGGCTGCAATAGCGGATCGGCTGACATTTCGATCGTTCCCTTTTGTTGTTTTCAGCAAGGCTAGCTAGAAATGTACATAACTGTCAATTTAATAATCATAAGTGTCATATTACTGTACAAAGCTGTTTAGTCTTCTTGCCAAATGCCGACTGTCTGGTAGAACTGACGCCATGGAACAACCGGTAACAAACGAAACAGGATGGCGCGGATCGCCCGAACTCTGGCTTGAAGCGGCTTATGATGCGCTGATCGAAAACGGGGTGGAAGCCGTACGCATTTTGCCGCTGGCCAAGCGGCTTAATCTGTCACGCACCAGTTTCTACTGGTTCTTCAACGACCGTCGGGAATTGCTCGACGCTCTTATCGCGCGGTGGCGCGATAAGAACACTGGTGCCCTACTGCGCCAGACAAACGCCTATGCGGAAACAATCGAAGAAGCCGTTTTGAACGTTTTTGATTGCTGGTTGGATTGCGCTCTATTTGATCCTGCTTTTGAATTCGCGATCCGTAGTTGGGCTCTTCAATCAGAAAAAGTTGAAAACGAAGTACAGGAGGCCGATGTATTGCGTCTTCGCGGTCTGTCTCAGATGTTTGAACGTTTCGGATTTGATGAAGACATAGCTGATGTACGCGCGCGCACCATATATCTTGTGCAGATCGGCTACATCTCCATGCGAACCAAAGAAAAGATTGACGTGCGACTCGCTCGTGTTCCCCATTATGTCGAAGTCTTCACTGGCCGGGCTCCGCAACGCAAAGAGCTCAACAGATTTCTATCGCGACACGTGGAAAAATAAGTATTATCAGTTCAATAAATAATACAACTTAACGTGTCGCCATCTGATTGTCAGTCAGGGATTTCGCTGCCGGCTCCATTCGCAACGCAATCTGTTCGAGCTCAATCGAACTCGCGGGCTATAGAAAGTTTGCCAAACTAGGTCTGTTAATCGATTCAGGACTATCATCGGCCCGCTCCCTGCCCGGAGGGACCATGTCAAGTGCTGCACCTGCGAGGGTATCCTCTTTTAGACAGCAAAGACTATGGCAACATGGCTTCGGCTTTTGAAATTCCGTTGAGCTGGAATGAAAATGCCAGATCTCGCCCATCTCGCGACTTGAGTGCCGTTGTCATGGTTTTACCGCCGCGCAGGGCTTTCAACCATTGTGCATCGACCTTCGCATCAGCATAGCAGCCGCCCGCATCGCAGCTTTGCCACGTGAGTGAACCCACCGGCTTCTCATCAATCAGAATTTTGACCGGATCGGTCAAGTCGACACCATAGGGCAAAGTGAATGCAGCTGCGGTTTCTGGTTTACCCGCAACGCGGGTAAACGATGCTGTCGCCACACGCTGACTCTGATTGCCCTGTCGCATAACGATGCTCTGCGAAACTTCACATAGCAGCTGTTCCGGCTGCAACTGATTAGAGCATGTCATCAGCCAGAGCGGTGCCGCCGGAGCGGTATTTTGGTCGGCTTGTTGCGTATCGCCCGCCGCAGCTGGCGGAACCTGCGCCAAGGCAGCAGCAGAGCCCCAGCTCATCATTGCAGTTATAGCGATCATCGTTGCAGTCAGTCGGTTCATGGTCTCTCTTCTCTAACGGATATTCTAGAAACGCAGGCCCAGATTCACAGTGGCCGTGTGACCAACGGTGTCGTCGCTCCATTGGCCTTGATAACCAAAGGTCAAACGTGTGGTGTTCTTGGCATCGTAGAATGTCAGACCAGTGTCCACACGTCCGGTCAGATCGCCAGTCTGGCTATAATTGCGGAATGTACCGTCCGCACTGCTCGCACCGGCGAAGGTCGCATTGATGAAGACGTCATTCTTGTTGGCAAAGCTGACCTCGCCACGCAGATAAGCCTGCATCCACAATGTGCTGGTGATCTGTGTCTCGACGCCCACTTCAAGCGATGGCGTTGCCGCCAACACCCATTGACCCGTGCTGTCCAGTTCCAACCCGTAGTTGGTGTTGTTTTCCGAAGCGCTCCCCGAATAGAGATAGCTGGCATCGAAATCGAGCGCAGGTCGCAGATAGACGGCACCACCATCGGGTCGATAGTGATAGGCGGATCCTAACCTGAAATTGGCCTGACTGATCCGTTGCTTCGCCGTCGCTGTTCCCCCGATCACGAGATCACCCCCAGGCAGAGCGCCATAAATATCGATCAGACGTGTGCTGTCATATTGCGCTGTCGCGCCGTTGAGAATGCCATAAAGCTCCCACGGACCTTTATACTTTGACAGAGATACACCCAGCATTGCCCGCTGGCCGTCTGCCGAAAAGCGGTCGCCACTCGTCAGACTGAAATCTTCAAAGCCCGTTCCGAAACCCAGATAGAGATCTTCTTTGAGAGGCATACGAACACCAGCATATAGACCGGCGGTTTGCGTATCGAAGCTTCTGTACTGGAACGAGGCGTTGCGATCCAACGTGCTGGCGCTGCCTGTGAACCAGTAACAGCTATGATCATCTCCCATACGGGCTGCGAAATTGTCGTAGCCGCAATCAGCCATCGTTCGCGCAAAGCGATAACCGGACTGCAAAGCATCAACCTGCGTCGTTGCATAGTCCTCCGAGCCAAGATTGTCGACCGCATTGAGCACTTCGGCACTGGTTTGCATGTTGGCAATCAGTGCGAACATCGGTCCCATACTGGTTGAACCCTGTCCCGACAGCACCCGTGCGATATGTTCTGCGGTATTGGTCTGATTGCGGTTCATGCCCGGCATATGGAAATCGGCATGGGGGATGAGGTCAATCGTGCTGCCGTCTCCAGTAGGGCCATTCAACCCGATTTCATAGCTCATCACGGCTGTACCAAGGACCGTCGTGCCAGCATTGGCGGTTGTTCCGCCTGCATCGATGAGCACCAGCGGACGTAAACGATCCAACTGATGGAGCACCGGATTCACTGTGCCGGCAATGGTGGCATTGCCGGTAACATTGATCAGATCACTCGCGCCGCCAGCGGCTGTATCCTGACGGAAATAGACATCAGCCGTGTAGGCCGCCGTGCTGCCGAATGTCAAAGAACCATTGACTGCGGTCGTCTGGCTGACATTTTCGGTCACCTGCAGATCCGAAGCAACCATACGGACGCTCAAAGCCGTATTTGGCACGTAATAAGCGACGCCGCCCAGAGAAAGATTGCCGTCGATAGTCAATTGACCCGACGCGCCAAGATTAACTTCATCCTGGGCGTAGAAGGTTGCACCTTGCTGCACCGTTACGCTGTTGGTGCCGCCACCGAGATCGATGTTACCAACCGCGCGGCCATTCAGCGTCACTTGTTCGGAACCGATTCCTCCACTGATGATACGATTATTGAGCGCCATCAGGAAACTGTCGGAAGAAAGAGACAGTGTATTGGCCATCCCCCCATCGATCATGATGGCGGCTGTTTTGGAGGGGATGCTGTCGGCAGAACGTCCGTCGCTGCCACCGACTATAACGCCGTTCAGTGCAATATCGATATCGCCTGCGCCGTCCTTGCCTTCAGATTGTGCCAATACGGCAATGCCGCGTTCACCAAGCGACAGAATATTTCCTGTCAGATCAAGCGCAACGCTTCCGCCGCTGCCTGCGCCGCCAGCGCTACCATGGAACAAACCATCAACACTGCCGCCGCCGCCGCCGAGGCCTTGTGCCAATACACCGATCGAGTCCTTACCCATCACCATGACGTTGCCGTTATTGGTGAAATCGATTGCACCGCCACTACCGCCATTATTATCCGACAGCAGCAAATTGACTGCCGAGGGTGCCAGATCCGTTCCAACCAGACCACCGCCGCCGCCAATACTTTGCAGAACGAAGCCGTGAGAGCGGTCACCCTTTGTAGTGATATCGCCGCTGTTCTGGACGGTGATGGCTCCTCCATCGCCGGTTGAACCATCGCTTGCGCCAAGGTTAATCGTGGCCTGATCGAGGCTGGTCAGATAGACTTCACCACCGCCGGCACCGATAGACTGAACGATTTGCCCGCTGGCATTATCGCCCAGCGTGCTGACTGTGCCGTTCAGGTTTAGGGTGATATCACCGCCATTGTTGCGGAAGGAAGGATCAGCGCCGAGCGTAACCACTGCATTGCGCTGACCGGAGCTTCCGCTACCCGATGCACCTGCAATAATCATGCGTCCACCGCCGCCGCCGATAGATTGCGCGAGACCGCCGCTGGAGAGATTGCCGAGTGTCCTGACATCACCAACACGGTTGGCAGTCAGATCACCGCCTGAAGCATCGTCCGTGTTGATTGCGCCTAGCATCGCGCTCAAGGCGATGTCACCGTTGCTGAGCGCGCCGAGTGTCGTCGTCGACATACCGCCGCCGCC
>JAEXXS010000154.1 GCA_023451915.1 Pseudomonadota bacterium
TCAAATCCGATTTTCTTCGCACGCTTTCCGAGCGTGGCTTCATTCATCAGATTTCCGATGAAAGCGGCCTCGACGAATTGTTGGCCAAGGAAACCGTGACGGCTTATATCGGCTTCGACCCGACGGCGCCAAGCCTGCACGCGGGCGGCCTGATCCAGATCATGATGCTGCACTGGTTCCAGCAGACCGGCCACAGGCCTGTAGCCCTGATGGGCGGCGGCACGGGCATGGTTGGTGATCCGTCCTTCAAGGACGAAGCACGCAAGCTGATGACCGAAGATACGATTGCCGAGAACATTGCCGGCATCAAGCGCGTTTTTGCGAACTACCTCACCTTCGGTGACGGCGCGACCGACGCGCTGATGGTCAACAATGCCGACTGGCTGCGCAACATCAATTACCTCGAATTCCTGCGCGATGTCGGCCGTCACTTCTCGGTCAATCGCATGCTGTCCTTCGATTCGGTGAAGACGCGCCTCGACCGCGAGCAGTCGCTGTCCTTCCTCGAATTCAACTACATGATCCTGCAGGCTTACGACTTCGTGGAATTGAGCAAGCGCCACGATATTCGCCTGCAGATGGGCGGTTCCGACCAGTGGGGCAATATCATCAACGGCATCGACCTCGGCCACCGCATGGGGACACCGCAGCTTTATGCTCTGACCTCCCCGCTGTTGACCACTGCTTCCGGCCAGAAGATGGGCAAGTCGCTGGGCGGCGCTATCTGGCTCAATGCGGAAATGCTGAGCGCCTACGACTTCTGGCAATACTGGCGCAACACCGAAGATGCTGACGTGGAACGCTTCCTGAAGCTCTACACGACGCTTCCGCTGGACGAGATCGCCAAGCTTGCCGCGCTCGAAGGCTCCGAAATCAACGAAGCGAAGAAGATTCTCGCCACAGAAGTCACCGCCATGCTGCATGGCCGCGATGCAGCCGAGGAATCTGCCGAAACCGCTCGCAAGACCTTTGAAGACGGCGAACTGTCGGAAAATCTTCCAACGGTCGGCGTCCACAAGGCCACGCTCAACAGCGGCATTGGTATTCTGGCGCTGATGGTTCTGGCAGAACTCTGCACCACGAACGGTGAAGCACGCCGTCATGTGGAAGGCGGCGCTGTGCGCATCAATGATGAACCGGTCACCGATCCGCGCATGATGATCGATGCTGGTGCATTGAACGATCAGGGCGTCATCAAGCTGTCGCTCGGCAAGAAGCGCCACGTGCTTATCCGCCCGGCCTGATCGGGCCAGATCACGGACTGAAACAATAAAGCCGGGCTTCTGCCCGGCTTTATTGTTTAAAACTCGAAGATCGAACGGAAGATGCCCGGCGCAATGATCGAGATCGGATTGACGACCACCTGCGGCTGTTTCGCGCTACCCGTAAGCTTATAGGTGATGCCGATCAGGCCACGGTCACGACCATTGCCCAGCAACATACCGACGATAGGCACTTCCCCAAACAGGCGGTTCACGCCATAGGCTGGCATGAAGGTGCCGGTGATCGACATATTGCCCTGCGGATCGTAAAGCGTGCCCTGGAACGTTGTGCCCACCGATGGCCCGCGCACCACGCCCTTCGACAGGTTGAGATAGCCATCACCCTTTTCAATCAGCGAGAAGCCGCGCTCGACATCGACGCGCGACACGTCGATATCACGCTTTACCGCCTGATTGAGGCTTGCGCCGCCGGTTGCGGGCGGGCTGGATACAAGTTTGGCCAGACGCGGCTCGTTGATGATCGCGAAGTTACGCGCATCGATCTGCCCGCGTAACGGGCCGTCGCCCTGTGCTGCAAGGCCGACTGTAATCTTGCCGCCGCGCATCTTGTCGTAAAAGTCGAAGAAGCGCAGAACCGCGCCCGCATCGTTGGACTGGAGCGAGATTGAACGGGCATCGCCCTGATCGTTATTCGTCGCGACGAATGACTGACCGGATGAGGTCTGGGCATTGACGGAAACACCGGCAATGCGATTGCCGGAGCTTTCATAGGAAATAGCAACATTGCGCAGGGATTCGCCGTTGAAGCCGCTCACTTCATCGACCTGCGCGCTCACCACCACACGTGGCCCCTTGCTTTTGCCGCCGCTGCCTTTACCGCCCAGATCCGATGCTTGCTTGATCAAAGCGCGCGCGTCGAATTGCGATCCGCGCACGGTGACACGGTAGCCATTGGACCCCTTTGTTGCTTTGACGGAGAGATCGTCATTCCGATTGAGACGCAATTCGCTGAAATCGGCGGACTGGAAGTCACCTTTGGCAATCGACAAATTACCCTTCACCCCGAAGGCATCGCCATTGAAGACCAGATTGGTGATATCAATCTTGCTCTTGTCATCCGGATTCTGAACAAAGTCGAAGGCAGCCTTGGCCGGAATGCCGGCACCCTTGCGCCATCCGAGCCATGAAAGATCCACCTGCGTCTTGGCAAGGTCGGCAGTGACGTGGCGCTTGCCGCCTTCCGCCATACTCAGATCAACCGACATTGGCCCCGAAAAGACGGTATTGAGCCCCGGAAACACCGCGTTACGGGTCTTGTCGTCGATTTCCAGCCTGATCTTCTGATCGCGTTTCGCCGGGCCGGACAAATCAACCGGCTCCACCATCGTCACCTTGCCGGGCACGCCGTCCAGTTTTGCATCGGCAGTGATGACGGCGGCGGTCTGGTCGACCTTGATCGTGCCTGTGGCGTTGCTCACATTCGAGCCGCCAACCGGCTTTGCAATATCCAGATTGTTGAAACCGATATCGGCACTCCATTTCAAGGTGCCGGGCGGCGGGTCCTTCGAAACGGCGAAGCTCACCTTCACCTGTGCTTTGACATCTCCTGAGACGTCTTCCGGCAGGAACGGCACGTTTTTCAACACATCGATCGGTTTTTTACCGGCGATCTCCGCGATGGCGGATGCATCGCCCGAAACAGTAATGTCGAGATCGGAAATCACCGGGCGCTGCGGGCCCCATGGAATGATCAGCGTACCGTTGGAAACGTCGGCCTTTCTGTTTTGCGCCGTATAGACAACACCCTTGGGGAGCTTGATCGTCGTATGCGCGCCGCGAACGGTGACCACGCCGTCCGCATCGCGCACCGGAGGCAATTCGCCGACAACGTCCAAACGCGTGTCGAACACGTTGAAATCGCCCTTGATTTCATCGCCCGTCAGGGGCGGCGGCAGGCCGGGGCCGTTAAAGCGGCCTGCGGCCAGTGAAATGTCGATCTGGCTATCCTTCAGCATACCGCCATAGAGGTTCTTCAGCACCCAGTCGCGCGCGCCGTCGGCCACATCGATTGGCCAGAGATGCTTGGCGTCCGCCACCGGCATTTTAGGAATGCGCAGCATGAAGATCATTTCGGGTGAGCCATTGCCGAACGCCATGCCGCCCTGCCCGTAAAGCTGACCGTTTTCGGTCTGCACATCGAGATTGGCAAACTGCACACGCAGCTGATCAGCCAGAAAACGACCAGAGATACGGGTCGCGAAGGAGAGCGGCTGCTCGGTCGATTCCGCTGGCATGCTCGTTGCCGAACTGGTCAAAACCTCGAAACGATAGGCCGGACCATCCTGATTGCCAGCATCCTCCGGCTCTGGGCCGAATGCGCCGTTGAACTGCGCCTGCAGCCCACCCAATTGCAGCCGCGATTGCTTGATCTCGATCTTGCGGCTGCCCACCTGATGTTCAAGGCTTAAAAGCGCGCTGCCGCGCACATCCTCGACCCGGCCCATCTGCATGTCGATCCCATTGACGCCGAGATCGACGTCGAGACGTTCCGGTTGATCACCATTCGCGGCCGTGCCGGAAAGCGTGATCTTTGCTTGTCCATGCAGCTCAAAATGCGCCGGATTGATCTTGTTATTCGCCATAACAGGTGTGACCTCGGGCGGCGAGCCGAGCGTCACGGGAATATCGTTGATATTAAGCGTGAAGCCCTGAAGGCTGTTATCCGCCACGTTGCGATTGATCTTGCCGTCAATCGCGACCCTCCGGCCTTGCCAAAGCAGGTCGCCCTTGATGGAGATCTTGCCCTGGTCTTCGACCAGTCGCGCACTCTGGATATCGACAGACTGCTGCGCATCGCCCGCCTTGAAGCGGATAGTGCTGTTGAATATGCCGATTGCGCGCGTGTCCTGCTGGCGCAAAAGCTCCACGCTCCTGCGCATGGCTGCAAAAATCTGCCCCGATACTGCGTCGAAATCGACGATACCGCGCTCGTCGTAAGGCAGCGATTTCCAAAAACCGTCGCCCTTGGTCTCAGGCATATCGAAGGTCACGCCCTCGACTTCGAGCTGCGCCACGCGAACCGATCCGGTGAGCAGCGGCAAAGGCGCCAGACCAAGGCGCACGGAGCGAATGCCTTTGATTTCAACGCCTTGCTTGGGATCAGTCACGGAAACGTCGCGCGCTTCCATGGCGACATGGCTGTCCTGATCGAGCGATAATGCGGCGCTGCCGATGGATGCCGTAGCGCCATCGCCCAGCACACCGATCAGGGCTTTCTGCGCTTCATTGCGCAAAAGCTCGCTGTTAATGCCGCCTCGCAGAATGAGAAAACCGGCACCGCCGACCAGAACGAGCAGAATGCAGATCGAAACGAAAGCATGGGAACAACGCGAAATAAAAGATCGTCCCGCGCGCAGCGGGCCGTCTGCGAGACCATCCGCGCCATCGGCAGCGAGACGCTCGATTCTGTCCATTTCCCGCTTACTGAAGCGGATTCGTTTCGGTTTCTCTGTCAATAATCCAGCCGGATATCAAGTGCTGCAATCGACGACGCCTCATAAAGTGAATCACGAAACGATCGTATTGAATTGATTTTACTCATCCTTTCCACCTGAGACGGTGCCTGCGGTTCGCGCTTGTGTCCATTTTCCGCCACTTCGCCAATCTGCGAAACGATGCGGTTTCCATGGTTGCACAAGCCTCAGCCGAATGCGATAGCTCGGACTGTAACAGGTGATTTCCATGCTAATCCATAAAAGAAAGGC
Organism: Pseudomonadota bacterium; assembly: GCA_023451915.1. The sequence continues at coordinate 4,988 of JAEXXS010000154.1, forward strand.
GCAGATATGGCTCATCCCCAAGTTGGCGAAACGGCACCGGATTTCAGCTTGCCGTCGGATGGACTTTCGGGCAGCGGTCAACTCACCCTTTCGTCGCTGAAAGGCAAGCCTGTCGTCCTTTATTTCTACCCGAAAGATGACACGTCCGGCTGCACCAAGGAAGCGATTGCCTTTTCACAATTGAAGCCGGAATTCGATAAAATCGGCGCAGGCGTGATCGGCCTGTCTCCTGACAGCGCCAAGAAACATGCCAAGTTTCGCGAAAAGCATGATCTGACTGTGGATCTCGTCGCAGACGAAGACCGCACCGCTCTCGAAGCCTATGGCGTGTGGGTCGAGAAGAGCATGTATGGCCGCAAATATATGGGCGTCGAGCGCACGACCTTTCTGATCGATGCTGCTGGTCGTATCGCCCGCGTTTGGAACAAAGTGAAAGTCGCCGGTCACGCCGAAGAGGTGCTCGAAGCGGCTCGCGCGCTGCCTCCTGTAACAATCTGACCGTATTTGCCTCCCGCAGGGCTGGCGCAAGCCACAAATGCAAAGCTTTATTAACCCTAATAAGTTGTAATCAAACTTAGGGAATCGGTGCGTTTTTGTGAAACGTTCCGCCAGACTTTTGCAGTTCGCACCCTTATTGAGGTTTCGGACTGCTTCATCGAGGGGCATGCGGGTGCCATGACGAATAAGCGGGCGAAAACAACGGGAAAGTCGGTCTTCGGCGAACGCAAGGAACCGCCTGTCGTCATTATCGCTCGTGGCGAGAAAATCAGCCATTTCACCTTTCGTCCATGGATGGCCATCGCAGGCGGAGCAGCGTTTCTGGCGCTTTCAACCGCCTATCTCGGCTCCACCGCCTATCTCGTATTGCGGGATGATCTGATCAGCTCCGGCATCGCGCGACAGGCGCGTAATCAGCAGCTCTATGAAGACCGGATTTCTTTGCTGCGCACGGAAGTGGACCGCATCACGAGCCGCCAGATGCTCGACCAGCAAGTCATGGAAAACAAGCTCGCCGAACTGATGCAGCGCCAGCAGACGCTGAGCGCTCGCGACGGCAAGTTAGCGCCTTTGCTGGAACGGGCATCGAAGTTGCAGCCCATGCCGGATATGCCGTCGCAAGCGGCACCCTTCGCTGAGGAACACAGCCAGTTCATCCCGGATGAAGCGATTGGCGGACGGGATTTTCCTGGCATCGATCCGATCATAACCGGTCCTGTCCCCGCGAATACCAAGCCGGAGCGTCGCGCCGATGCCGGGCCGCTTGGCCTGCGCCTTGCGGGCGGCATGTCGGGTGAATCCACAATCGAAACCTCCGACAAGCTGCTCGCCACCATCAACCAGACCCTGCATCGCATCGAAAGCGAACAGAATGGCAAGGTGCGCAATCTGGCCGATGCTGCGTCGGAGAAAGCCGACACCATCGTTGATACGCTGAATTCCGCCGGTCTGCGCATCGAAACCTCGGACAAGGCGCATTCCGCCATGGGTGGTCCGCTGATCCCGATTTCAGCGCCCGGTACAATCGTCAACGATTTCGACATGCAGATTCGCAATCTCGACAGCGCTCTGGAACGGCTCGACAGCGTTCGCAAACAAATCAAGGCAATGCCGCTGGCAAACCCTGCCCCCGGCATGCCAGTGACAAGCCTTTTCGGATATCGCAGCGATCCCTTTTTCGGCAGCGCAGCCTTTCATTCGGGTATCGATTTTCGTGCCACCTATGGCCAGACGGTGAGAGCAACCGCGGCCGGAACGGTCATGAAGGCGGGACGCTTCGGCGGCTATGGCAATATGGTCGAGATTGATCACGGCAATGGCTTTGCCACGCGCTTCGCGCATCTGTCGCAGGTTCTGGTCCATGACGGCCAGAAAATCGCACGCGGCGCGGTCATCGGACAGGCAGGCAGCACCGGACGCTCGACCGGAAGTCATCTTCATTATGAGGTGCGCGAGAACGGCCGCCCGGTCAATCCGGTGAATTTTCTCAAAGCCGGCAAACAGATAGAGCCGCTTCTCTAGAGCATTTACAGCAAAAGTGCGTAGCGCCTACGCGGGGAAATCAGTCCACTGGACTGATTTCTGATCCCGCTTCGATGCGTCGGATAATGCGTGAAAACAAATAGATAGAGCGGTTCCACGATTCCGTTTTAACCGGAACCGCTCTAATACATAAATAAAAACCCGGTGCTGAGGCCGGGTTTTCCTATTCATGGATTTCGCACGGATATCAGTCGATATCGTCGATCATCTCGCCGCCGCCCTGAATGCGATGGGCAAGCGCTGCTTCCATGAAAGGTGTTACCGCGCCGTCCAGCACTTCCTGCGGATTGGTGCTTTCCACGCCGGTGCGCAAATCCTTCACCAACTGATATGGCTGCAGAACGTAGGAACGAATCTGATGCCCCCAGCCGATATCGGTCTTGGTGGCATTGGCTGCATCGGTCGCTTCTTCGCGCTTCTTCAGCTCTTCCTCGTACAAGCGCGCGCGCAGCATGGACCATGCTTTTTCGCGGTTCTTGTGCTGCGAGCGTTCCGCTTGGCACTGCACCACAATACCGGTCGCGATATGGGTGATACGCACAGCGGAGTCCGTCGTGTTGACGTGCTGACCACCCGCGCCCGACGCACGATAGGTATCGATGCGAACGTCTGCTTCCGTCACCTGCACATCGATATTGTCATCGATCACCGGGTAAACCCAGATACTGGCGAAGGACGTATGGCGGCGGGCATTGGAATCGTAAGGCGAGATGCGGACCAGACGATGAACGCCTGATTCGGTCTTCATCATGCCGTATGAATTGTGCCCCTTGACGAGAATGGTCGCGGATTTGATACCCGCTTCATCGCCATCGTGCACTTCCATCACTTCGACCTTGCGGCCGTTGCGTTCCGCCCAGCGCGTATACATGCGCAGCAGCATCGACGCCCAGTCCTGGCTTTCCGTGCCACCGGCACCAGCATGCACTTCGACATAGGTGTCGTTCGCATCGGCTTCGCCCGACAAAAGCATGTCGATCTGGCGGCGATCAATCTCGACCTTGAGTTCGCGGATGGTATTTTCCGCGTCGTCGATGATCGACTTGTCGCCTTCCTCTTCGCCCATGGCGATGAGTTCGATGCTGTCGTTCAATGTCTGGGTAAGCTGATTAATGCCGTTAATGCTGTCTTCCAGCTGCTGGCGCTCACGCATCAGCTTCTGGGCTTCCTGTGCATCATTCCAGAGTGTGGGATCTTCGGCCTTCTGATTGAGATAGCCGAGACGTTTTATCGCCTGATCCCAGTCAAAGATGCCTCCTCAGCAGGCTTATGGCCTGCTTGATTTCGTCAACCAGCGTCTCGATTTCCGCGCGCATGGGCAAATCGTTCCTTCAGTAATTCATATCTCAATGGGAAACCCAACCGGACGCCAGGCCCGGCTTGTCATTTCCAGCGTCGGACTCCTTGTCCAAGCGCCGCGGACCATAGTGACGACGCCACGCTGTGTAAAGGCCAAAGCCCTGTTATCGGATCAGTAAAGTCCGCCCGAACCGGAGTTGATGGCGCGGGTCGCCTGCGGCGATTGTGGCGCGACAGGCGAGCCTTCGCGGAATGAATCCATGCCGATGACAGAATAGCTGTCAGACGGGCCCGTGCCCGGCTTGAAGGCTTCCATGATGAGGTTCGGATCGCCCTCATTGGTGCGCATGCCGGTCTTGCGGTTGATCGCGATCAGCGTCATGCCTTCCGGCACGCGGAAATCGACCTTGGGCGTTCCAGCCAACGCTTGTTCCATGAACGACTTGAACACAGGTGCAGCAAGGCCGCCGCCGGTGCCCCCCCGTCCAAGGGATGTCGGCGTGTCGTAGCCCATGAAGACGCCAACCACGAGGTCAGGCGTAAAGCCGACGAACCATGCGTCCTTTTCGTCATTGGAAGTGCCGGTCTTGCCAGCCAGCGGACGGCCAAGGCTCTTCAAAATCTGCGCCGTCCCGCGCTGAACCACGCCTTCCATCATCGAGGTAATCTGATAGGCGGTCATCGGATCCAGCACCTGATCGCGATTATCGATCAAGGTCGGCTCTTCCTGATTGGCCCAATCCTGTGCATTGCAGCCTTCGCACTGACGCGCATCATGCTTGAACACGGTCTTACCGTAGCGGTCCTGAATACGGTCGATCATCGAGGGCGTGATGCTCTGGCCGCCATTGGCGATGACGGAATAGGCCGTCACCATGCGCAGCACGGTGGTTTCACCCGCGCCGAGCGACATGGAGAGAACCGGCAGCATCTTGTCGTAAATGCCGAAACGTTCGGCATATTCGGCGACAAGCTTCATGCCCATGTCCTGCGCCAGACGCACAGTCATCACGTTGCGCGACTGCTCGATACCATAACGAAGCGTGGACGGACCGGCGAACTTGCCGGAATAATTCTTCGGAGCCCAGACACCAAGCGAACCGCCCTGGTTCACTTCGAGCGGGCCATCGAGAACTACCGATGCCGGTGTGTAACCATTATCGAGCGCAGCCGAATAAACGAACGGCTTGAACGACGAACCCGGCTGGCGATAGGCCTGCGTGGCGCGGTTGAATTCGGATTCCGCATAAGAGAAGCCGCCAACCATTGCCAGCACACGGCCCGTATGCGGGTCCATGGCGACGAGTGCGCCTTCAAGCTTCGGCGGCTGCTGCAACCGGTAACCGTTACCTTCTTTCGCGACATAGATGATGTCGCCGGTATTGAGCACGCCTTCAGGAGACCTGGCGCTGCTGCGCTTACCGCCAATATTGGTGACGCGCATTGCCCATTTCATATCGTCGGCAGAGATAAAGGCGCGCTCGCGTTCCTTGCTGCGCGATCCGGTCGCTTCGATATGCGGCTGAAGGCCGATATCGGCACCCGCTGCGGAAACATTGAGCACAATGGCGAGCTGCCATTCCGGAACATCCGAATAGGACTGCATGTCGCCAAACGCCGTGCCCCAGTCATTGCCGAGTTCGACATTCTTCAGCGGACCGCGCCAGCCGCGCGCTTCATCATAGCGCAGCAGCGCCGATTGCAGCGATTTGCGCGCTTCGGCCTGCAAGGTCGGGTTCAGCGTTGTGCGGACGGACAGACCGCCTTCATACAGGGCGTCGACACCATATTTCTGGATGATCTGGCGACGCACTTCTTCGGTGAAATATTCCGATGCGAAGACGTAGTTTGTATCGCTGCGCGATTTGACGCCGAGCGGCTGCTTCTTGGCGTCTTCCGCTTCCGCCGTCGTGATGTAGCCGTTTTCGGCCATACGATCGATCACCCAGTTGCGGCGCTCCATGGCGCGGGCTGGCTGACGGAAAGGATGATAGTTGTTCGGACCTTTCGGCAATGCTGCGAGATAAGCGCTTTCAGCGATGTTCAGTTCGCCAACCGACTTGTCAAAATAGGTCAGCGCCGCGCTGGCGATACCGTAGGAGCCAAGGCCGAAGAAGATTTCGTTCAGGTAGAGTTCGAGAATGCGATCCTTGGAATAGGCCTGCTCGATGCGCATGGCCAGGATAGCTTCACGAATCTTGCGGTCATAGGTCTGGGTCGAGGACAGAA
>JAEXXS010000171.1 GCA_023451915.1 Pseudomonadota bacterium
GACCGCGCCGTGATTGTCATTACCCACTATCAGCGTCTGCTCGAATACATCGTTCCCGATAGCGTGCACGTGCTTTACAAGGGCCAGGTCATCAAGTCTGGCGATAAGAGCCTCGCACTGCATCTGGAAGAAAACGGTTATGCCGAAGTAATCGGCGAAGCAGCCTGAGGAGGATTGGATTATGAATATCCAGACCGCTCAGACCGCAAAGCCGAGGACGCCCGCTGAAAGCGCGCTGATCGACAATTTTGGGGATTATATCGGCGATTTGTCGGGCAATGGCGATGTGGTTGTTGCACGCGATACGGCCCTTGAACTGCTCAAGGCCAACGGGCTTCCATCGCGCCGCATTGAAAGCTGGCATTACACGGATTTCCGTACGCTTTTGAAGGGCGTTGCGCCTTTTGATAGCGCCGCCGGTACGAAGCCGCTTGCGGCTTTGCTTGCCGGTTCGACGATTCTGGCGGCCAGCAATGGCGTTGCGCTGGACGCCAAGGCGCCGGAAGGCGTATCGCTGACGCCGGTGCGTGAAGCGCTGGCTGACGGCTCGCTGGCTCTCCAGCTAAAAGCGCGCGGCACGGACGATACGATTGGCCAGATCAACGCTGCCTATGTCAGCGATGGCTGGATGATCTCGATTGCCGATGGCACCGAGCTGGAATCGCCTCTCGAAATCCAGAACATCCAGAAGACCGGACAGGGCCACACGCGCTTCCCGGTTCGCATTGGTTCGGACGTCAAGGCAACCATCATTGAGCGCCAGAACGGCGGCGAAGGCGATGCTTTCTCCACGGCGGTGAGCCATGTTTCGGTGGGTGACGGTGCGGAAGTGCTGTGGGTCATCCTGCGCGATTTCGGCCAGGCGACGCAGCTTTCGCAGTTCAATGCGACGATCGGCAAGGGCTCCAAGCTTACGCTCTATATCGTCAATGCGGGCGGCAAGCTGGTTCGTCAGGAAGTGCACGTCAATGTGACGGGCGAAGATTCCGACTTCGAGCTTCGCGGCCTCAATCTTCTGGCCGATGACACCCACACCGACATTACCATGACGGTCGGTCATCTGGTGGAGAACACCCGTTCGACCCAGATTATCCGCAATGTGGTCAAGGACCGCGCGCGCGGTGTTTTCCAGGGTATGATCCGCGTTGCGCAGATCGCCCAGAAGACAGATGCGCGCATGGCCTGCAACACGCTTCTGCTTTCGGACGAAGGCGAGTTCGACGCCAAGCCGGAACTTGAGATCTTTGCCGATGACGTGGCCTGCGGCCACGGCGCAACGGTTGCCGAGCTTTCCAAGGACTATCTGTTCTATCTGATGGCCCGCGGTGTTCCGGAAAACGAGGCGCGTGGCCTGCTGATCAAGGCGTTCATCGCCGAGATCATTGAAGAGCTGGAAGACGAAACGCTGGTTGAAGCGCTGGAAACCGTGCTGTCCAACTGGCTCGCCGTTCATGCCTGATTGTGAATGAGACAGCGCGCAAATATGCGCGCTGCCCTTCCTGCCGAACGGCAAAAGGAACGATCATGGACCAGAAGAATCCGCTTGTAGCGGCTTACGACGTGGAAGCCATCCGCCGGGATTTTCCAATCCTGTCGCGCGAAGTCCACGGCAAGCCGCTTGTCTATCTCGACAATGGCGCTTCGGCGCAAAAGCCGCAAAGCGTCATCGACGCCGTGACGCATGCCTATTCCAATGAATATGCGAATGTGCATCGCGGCCTGCATTTTCTGTCGAATGCTGCAACCGATGCTTATGAAAAATCGCGCGAAACCGTGCGGCGTTTTCTGAATGCCGGTTCGGTCGATGAAATCGTCTTCACCAAGAACGCCACCGAGGCGATCAATACGGTCGCCTATGGCTATGGCATGCCGCATATCGGCGAGGGCGACGAGATTCTCGTCTCGATCATGGAGCATCACTCCAATATCGTGCCGTGGCATTTCATTCGTGAACGGCAGGGCGCGAAGCTGGTTTTCGCGCCGGTGGATGATGAAGGCATCTTCCATATCGAGGAATTCGAGAAGCGTCTGACGGACCGCACCAAGCTGGTGGCCATCACGCATATGTCGAATGCGCTCGGCACGGTGACGCCGATCAAGAAGATCGTTGAACTTGCCCATGCGCGCGGCATTCCGGTGCTGGTCGATGGCAGCCAGGGCGCAGTGCATCTGCCAGTCGACGTGCAGGATCTGGGCTGCGACTGGTATGTCTTCACCGGCCATAAGGTCTATGGCCCGTCTGGCATAGGCGTTCTTTACGGTCGGGCCGAAATGCTGGAAAAGATGCGTCCCTTCCAGGGCGGCGGCGAAATGATCGAGGAAGTCACGGAAGAATACGTGACTTACAATCATCCGCCGCATCGTTTCGAAGCTGGCACGCCGCCCATCGTTCAGGCTATTGGTCTTGGCGCAGCCCTTGAATATATGGAAAAGATTGGCCGTCACGCCATTCTCGCCCATGAGGAAGATTTGCGCGACTACGCGCATGAACAATTGGGCAAGATCAATTCGCTCCGTATTTTCGGTCATGCGCCGGACAAGGGGGCTATCATCTCATTTGCGCTGGAAGGCATTCATGCGCATGACGTGTCGATGGTGATCGACAGGGCCGGGGTCGCCGTGCGTGCAGGCACGCATTGCGCGCAACCCCTCTTGAAACGCTTTGGCGTCACCTCTACATGCCGTGCATCCTTTGCCATGTACAATACCCGCGCTGAAGTGGATGCATTGGCGGAAGCCTTGGAAAAGGCGAGGAAGTTTTTCGGATGACCGAGATGGAACAAAAAGTTCAGGATCAGGCTGCAACCAAGCCTGCCGATGAAACGGCGAAAGCCGAAGGCAGCGCCGTGTTCTCGGCCTCCGCCATTCCGCAGGACGAACTCCTGCGCATGACGGACGATATCGTCGCGGCGTTGAAAACCGTCTATGATCCGGAAATCCCGGCGGATATCTACGAGCTTGGCCTTGTCTACAAGATCGATATCGAAGACGACCGCACCGTGAAGATCGAGATGACCCTGACGGCTCCCGGCTGCCCGGTGGCTGGCGAAATGCCCGGCTGGGTAGAAAACGCTGTCGGTGCTGTCGAAGGGGTTTCCATGGTCGAAGTTTCAATGACCTTCGATCCGCCATGGACTGCAGACCGCATGTCCGAAGAAGCGCAGGTCGCTGTCGGCTGGTACTGATTGCTGGTCCAAATCTTGAAATACAGACAGCCCCGTCATGCGGGTCTGTTTTTGTTTGTCGCGGTCTTTTCTCTCTTTATTCGGTCAATGCCCGGTCGTCTTCGCATAATGCAGGGATTGCTTACCCCGGCAGCCACGGAGAACACCCACAAGCCCGCCAAGCGCTGTCGCCGATGCGAGTACGGCAGGCGCACCTTTCAACGGGATCGATAGAACCGCTACCAGCAACTTCCAGCTGCGGCTTGCCAGCAGGGAAGGCAGTTTGCCAAGCGCGCGCGACGGGTTCTCCTTGTAGGACGTAATGAACTCCGTCGTGTTGTGGTCGCGATTGCGGCGGAAGTGATAGCCGAGCGTCAGACGGCAGTGGGGCACAGTCTCGTAAACGATCGCATCCG
>JAEXXS010000178.1 GCA_023451915.1 Pseudomonadota bacterium
CGGTCAGCTTCAGCCGCAGAAACCAGCGATAGGCGACATTGACCTCGATCTCGCGCACCAGCTGACGTTCCGAGCGGATGCCGAACAGGTAGCCGATGAACAGCGCCTTGAACATCAAGGTCGGATCCAGCGGCGGACGGCCATTGTCGGCGCAATAAAGCCCGGCAACCCGATCATGGATGAAGGAAAAGTCGATCACCGCATCGATCTTGCGAAGCAGATGATCCTTGGGCACCAGACTGTCGAGCGTCACCATCTCGAGAGCCGTCTGTTCGGGAGCAGGTTTCTTCAACATGTCCCAATGAATCATAAACCCCTGAACAAGGCCAGGGGTTTGTCAGCAGTCTGACCCCGCCTGAGCGGGGTTCTTATCGGCTGTCCAGCGGCGCTTATTTTGGGAGTTGCGCACCGGCATGCTTCACGGCGTCGGCCATGGTCTGGCACAACTTTTCTTCGGAAATATTCTGCGCCTTCGCGCTGGTGGCCAGATCCTGCTCCATACCCATGACGGAAACCTTGCCCTGCTTGCCGGTTTCTTCCGCAGCTTCGGCTTTGGACGTATCGGCTGGAGGAGGGATCAATCCAAGCATTTTGTTCTGAATTTCGATGGCGGCATCGTCGGTGTAGCCCTTGTCCTTGCAATAGGTCAGCACGCCGAGCTGATTGCGGGCCGCACTATAGGCCATTTCCATCTGCTCAGGCGTCGCCTGCGCGAAGCCAGCGGTGAGATTTGCACCGAGAAAAATGCCGATTAAAGAAACGCGAATGGCATTACGCATTATAATTCCTCTCCATGATTCAAATGCACGGCGAGATAATGCGATTTTCCTCGCGGGGAAAATTAAAGAAAGATTAATTAGTGAAATATAATAATTTAGAATTAGTTTTCTCTAATTTTTAAATCAGCGTCATATTCATGCGCTAAGGCTTGAAGCTGGCTGTGCTTTTTATCGAATTCCTATGTTACGTGGCATTAGGAGCGCCAGCCCGTTCTCTTCGAAAATATCTTTATGGTCTGCTCAGCTTCCGATAGTTCGGGTGTTAATGGTGCGCTGACTTTGGTCATTTTGGAAAAATGGTCGAAACTGTACGAATTGCCAAAATTTGCTCTTGCGCTTATCGCGCGAATTGCCTAAACGGCTCTCACACGACTGACAAATCAGTCGGGCGATTAGCTCAGTTGGTAGAGCGCTTCGTTTACACCGAAGATGTCGGGAGTTCGAGTCTCTCATCGCCCACCATCCCTTTCTTAACTATCTGAATTATCAGTGTTATTAGCGATTTTCCCCGCACCAGATTGACGGGTGCGGGATGTTTCGTTCTCAATCTGATCCGCAACTCGCCTTGATGAGCGTATCCCAAGTGAAGCGCGATCAGCCTTTTTCGTGTAAGTTTCAGCCTGTTTCAGATTGGTCCAGCCATATTGCGCCATCAATTCATGAGCCGCCGCGCCTGCATTAGCTGCCAAGGTGGCCGACAATTTTCTCAGTCCGTGGGCATTAAGATTTAGGCCCGCGTCGCGGCAGCGCGCCCCGAACCAATTTCCAAAGCTCTCCTTCACGAACGGCGTTCCGAGTTCCGAAACCAGAAATGACAGGTCGCCGGTTTCTGTGCTGGCGATCGTATTCATCAATGTTTCTGGAAATTCGACTGTAATCACTGCGCCCGTTTTCTCAGTGCGCATAGTGAATATGTTGCCGTCCATATGTTGGCGTCCGGCCTTTACAATGTCAGATCGACGCAGGCCGGAATGAAGCAGCAATTCGCAGGCCAAACGTGGCTTGGTGCCCACGGGCCATTTTTCACAGAACCTTTTGTAATCAGCAATCGTCCATGCGTGAAAGCCTTCCGTCTTGTATCGAAGATTTTCCACGCCGTCAGTCGGGTTGATGTCCACGTGTCCGTTACGGTGCGCCCAGAGAAAAAGGGCCTTCATCGCCTTGAGGAAGTTATTGGCTAAGGCTGGTCGGTCGGCGCGGGCGTCGATCGCCTGTTCAATCGCCTTTCGGTCGATTTCACCATAAGAAGCATTGCCAGACTTTTTGATTGCGTCGAGAAAGAAGTTTTCCTGCTGTTTTCGGGTAGCATCAGAATAACCCTTCCACTTCCCGCTTTCCTTATATCGATCGACAAGCCAACGCAGGCTTTGCACTGGCGCATCAACTGGCCGCTTATAAGTCGTTTTTCCCGCAAATGCCGCCGCATAAGCTTGTTTGAATTCTTCCGAGTTCAGATCGTCAGGCAAGCGGATGCGAGGTCCTTTTCCTTTGCGGAAATAGAACTTCACGGTTTTATGGCGCGTGATCTCGCGCACGACATGAACTGGCAACTTGCGTGGCATGTCGGGCATTACAAGCGCACCGTGGCCTTTTTGCCAATAGCCTCATTGCTGTTCGCAACGGGGATATCGGGCGATACGCGATAAATCGCACCATCTATGACGGCCTCGATCTTGACGCCTTCCTGCTTGGCTATTGCAGCCATGCGGCGAAGATCGGCCTGCTTGATTGCGGCTCTCTTGGTCATTCTCCACCTCTAAAAATGTTATTTGTTTCCGTTTCGTTCACGGTGTAAGAAAGCCAGCCTGAACAGGGAGAAACGACATGTCTCGATTTAAAACGATCCGCAAACCGGCGCTGACCGAAGCTGAAAAGCAGCAACTGCTGTCCCGGATGATTGCGTTGAAAGAGCTTATGAACAGCTGCTTGACCAATCTGGAGATTGGCAGTGAAGATTATAAGCTTCTTGATCGCCTTGGCAGGGAAGTGATGACAGCCGGTGAGACCATTTCCAAGTCTTCCTATTGGGGCAACGAAGCGCATCGCATTGGTCGCTGACATCCTCA
>JAEXXS010000285.1 GCA_023451915.1 Pseudomonadota bacterium
CTTGAAACTATCTTCGGACAGGACGGGCTCAAAAACAAATAGTTCGTTCGGTTTGGCGTCCTATTTCAGATAGGTGCGCAAAATTTGCATGATCTGGTCGATCTCGGCATCCGGGTCTGTCGCGACACCGCGCACAATGGTCTCGCGCGCTTGACCAAATGTCTCGCGGAAGTGGCTTTCCAGAACTTCCGCCATCAGGCCATTGGCCGCGCCGCGCAGGGCTGCGATCTGCTGCAGCAGCGCCGCGCATTCCGTGCCCGCTTCCACAGCGCGTTCCAACGCTTCCGCCTGACCGCGAATGCGGCGAAGGCGCGTCAGCGCACGCTTTTTGTCTTCCGGTGAATGCGGCATGAAACCTCCCGATCCCGCGAGAAGCTATATACTGCAGGGGAGTATGTCAATTGCTCCTGAAACGTCTTTTTCAGGAACGGTTTTGCGCGCAGGAGGGGATACGCGCAAACCCTTGTTTCAAGCTGTATCAGGCCGGTTTTTGCCGGCGCATATGGATCAGCGGGTAGGGGCGTCCCTGATCGTCGGTTTCGGAACGGCCGGTTTCGATGAAGCCCATATGCCGGTAGAAGCCGAGGGCTTGCGTGTTCTGCTCATTCACATCCACGGTCAGCATGCCGCCATTGAGGGATTGCGCGTGGGCAATAAGCCGCGTGCCAATGCCCTTGCCACGCTGTTCTGGCGCGATGAACAGGCTGTCGATCTGGTTGTCGGTCAGGCCCATGAAGCCGACAGGCTTGCCGTCGTTCTCGATGATCCACACTTCAGCATTGGGCAGATATTGCTCGGATACGAGGGTTTCTATTTCCCGGAAATCGTCGGGGCTTAGAAAGTCGTGCGTGGCACGCACGCTGGCTCGCCAGATTTCGGTGAGAGCAGGCGCGTCGGTCGCGCTTGATAGGCGGATTGGAGGCATGTGTGTTCCTGACAGAATAGGTACGAAAGGCCTTCTACCATTTTATCAGTTCGGACTTAAAGAAGCCGATTTTACTTTTCTCCCAGACCGTTCCATGCGCGGGAAGGGCCGCGCTATGCCTCTGCCATGGGCTGTTGGAAACCGTGCTCCACCCCTTTTGCGCCATGCCGGGCAGGCGCGGCAGGATCAGAAAGGTCAGATCGCCGAAACTCTCGATCGTTTCGCACCAGATCGCCGCCCCCACCCCCGCAATATGCGCATTCTTGCCCCCGCCCGGCAGGGATTTGCCCGGTTTCCAGTCGTAATATTCCTCGACGGTCTGGGGTCGATAGGCGCGCAGCCCAAGACGTGCCTTGAGCGCGTTCTGCTCCGGGAGAATGGAGGCTTCCTTATAGGGAACGTCGAGATAGCTATGGGCAAAGGGCGTGAGCAGGATCGGAAGCTCCCGCTCCATCGCGCGGTTGAGGTCGTTCACACTGTTTTGGACATTCTTGACGACCATTTTCTGCAACAGAAGCGCCTGTTGCGATCCCATCTGCGCGCCGAGTTCCATATTGGCGTAGCGCGGGTCGGTGGAAATCCAGTGCTGAACGACGATATCGCGGTGGAGACCGGCCCGCATGGTTTCCTGACAGGCGATCGGCTTCTTCCCCGCCAGCACTGCCACCTTGTGCTGATGCCGCACGAACTTCGTATAAAGCTGCTCCGGCATTCCAAAAGCTTCATCGCCGCCGATATCGAGCCAACGTCCGGGAAAGACATCCGACAGATAGGCGACAATCTCCTCATAGACCTTGAAGCTTGCAGGCAGATCGGGGTTGAGCCAGGCGCGATGCTGCACCACGCCCGGCATCAGTTCAAAACGCTGCACATTGCTGTTCATCGCCAGTTCCGGGTGAAGCCTGACCAGCGCAGCCGCATGGCCGGGCGCATCGGAAGAGGGGATAACGGTGATGTGGCGCGCCTTAGCATAGGCGACGATTTCCCGCAGATCGGCGCGACTATAGATGGGCTCGTTATCCGTCTGTTTGCCCTCCGGTCGGGCAGCTTCAATGCGCCATGCCTCATCATCGGTAAGATGAAGATCGAGCGCGTTGAATTTATAGAACGCAATCAGATCGATGACCGTTTTGATCTCGATGGTCGTGAAATAATGCCGGGCAACATCGAGATGGAAACTGCGCCATTTGTAATGCGGGCCATCCACGATGCGGACCATGGGAATTTCGATGCCGCCTGCATCCTGTTGCGGTGCGGTGGCGAAAAGCTGCAAAAGCGTGGTCAGGCCCATGGCAAGGCCTTGGCTGCTCTGCGCCTTGATGACGACACCGGTCGCGTCGGCGCGCAGAAAATAGCGCTCGTCCAGATCGTCCTGCTCGGCGGGCGAGAGACCTTTGGCCAGGCGAGCCTCCCCGATTTCTGGCACCGGGCCGATTTTCAGATGAATGACGCCCTTCGGCGAATTCGTGCTGGAACGCGGTGCGTTTTCGAGTTTTATTTCCGAAAAGGGACGTAATGCTTGCTTGAAAACACCAATATTGGTTTCAACAACGGGATCATCATAGGTGATGCTCGCACCGCTTTCGATGCGGAGTGTTCCGCCCAAACTCCTGATCCTGTGGGGTGTGGGGATCAGAGGAATGGCCGCATCCGCGTCTTTCGCCGCCGCGCGGGCTGGAGCGGCGAAACACGATATCGCCAGACTAGCTGTCAGGCTTGAAAGAAGAAAACCTTTTAAAAAATCTCTTTTGCTAATATTCATCCCGATAAATTCCCCAATATTGTCTATTTAATAAATATTATGGGAAATTCCGTGAATAAAATATATGGCAATAGTTTTGACGCGCCCTGTCGGGTGCTGGTGCCTATTCGGGCTGGTTTCGAATATGGATAATGGCTTGCGCTTGTGGGATAAGCACGAACGCTGCTGCCCCTGTCTGACGGATATTCTTTTGACGCGCCTGCCCGATCTTCCCGTTACAAACATTCTGCCGCAACTGGATGCGGCGATGGACACCCATGCAAGCGCGGTGCTTGTTGCGCCGCCGGGCGCGGGCAAGACGACATTGGTGCCGATCCATATGCTGGATGCGAAGTGGCGCGGCGATGGCATGATTGTGCTTCTGGAGCCGCGGCGACTTGCTGCCCGCGCGGCTGCCCGCCGCATGGCCGAGCTTCTGGGCGAAGAGCCCGGCGAAACGGTCGGTTATCGCATGCGTCTGGAAAACAAGGTGTCGAACAGGACGAAAATCCTCGTCGTTACCGAGGGCGTCTTTGCGCGAATGATCCTTGACGATCCTGACCTCAAGGGTGTGGCGGCGGTGCTGTTCGACGAGTTTCACGAGCGTAGCCTCGATGCGGATTTTGGGCTGGCTCTGGCGCTCGATGTGCAGGCCGCCTTGCGCGACGATCTGAAAATTCTGGTCATGTCGGCAACGCTCGACGGAGCGCGCGTAGCAGCACTTCTCGGCGACGCGCCGGTGATTGAAAGTGAAGGCCGGGCCTTTCCCGTCGATATTCGTTATCGCGAACGCAAAGCCGACGAGCGCGTGGAAGATGCAATGGCGCGCAGCATTCGCGATGCGCTGGCCGACGAGACCGGCAGTATTCTGGCTTTTCTGCCGGGGCAGGGCGAAATCGAGCGCACGGTTCGCCTTCTGGAAGATCGCGTACCGGACCATGTGATGCTTGCGCCGCTTTATGGCGCGATGGAAGGCCGCGATCAGGATGCGGCGATCAAACCTGCGCCGAAAGGCAAACGCAAGGTGGTTCTGGCGACCTCGATTGCCGAAACCTCCATCACGATTGACGGCGTGCGCGTGGTGATTGACAGCGGCCTTGCCCGCCTGCCGAAATATGAACCGGCCACCGGCCTGACGCGACTGGAAACCGTACGCACATCTCGCGCCAGCGCCGATCAGCGGGCGGGCCGCGCCGGGCGAACGGAGCCGGGCATCGCCATTCGTCTCTGGCATCAGGGGCAGACGGCGGCGCTGCCCGCCTTCTCGCCGCCGGAAATTCTGGAGGCCGACCTGTCCGGCCTGGTACTCGACAGCGCCGCATGGGGCGTGACTGATCCGGCAACGCTTGCTTTACTCGATGCACCGCCGAAACCGGCGCTGAATGAAGCGCGCGCTTTGCTGCGCAGGCTCGGTGCGCTGGATGAAGCCGGCCGCCTGACAGCCGATGGCGAAGCCATGCGCCAGCTCGCTCTGCCTGCACGCCTTGCCCATATGGTGGCCGAGGCGGGCAAGCGCGGTGAGGCTTTAAAGGCTGCCGAACTGGCCGTGCTTTTGACGGAACGCGGCCTTGGCGGCAACGAGACCGATCTCGACACGCGCTTTTCACGCTTTCGCAATGACCGCTCGGACCGCGCCCAAAGGGCCAAGGGGCTGGCAAAGCGTCTTGCCGCCAATGTGCTAAATCAGGGTGCGCCCGCTGGATCGGGCATTGGTCGCATGCTGATCGACGCCTATCCCGACCGGATTGCCAGAGCGCGCGGCCAAACCGGGCAGTTCCTGCTGGCCAATGGACGCGGCGGCGAGGTGGATAGCGCGATAAGTCTCAGCCGCGCACCCTGGCTGGTGGTGACCGACATGTCGGGCAAGGCAGGCCGTGCGCGCATTCTTTCGGCGGCGCAAGTGTCGGAAGCGGAAATCCGGTCAGCCCTTGGCGAGCGGATCGAGAGCGGACGACAGGTCGTCTACGATACCGAAAAGAACGCGCTCAGGGCGCGTGAAGCGGTGCGCATCGGGGCTATCGCCTTATCAGAAAAGCCGCTGGCCGCACCATCGGGCAGCGTTGCCGATGAGGGCGTGATTGCCGCCGTGCGCGAACATGGGCTTGGCATTCTGCCCTGGGGCAAGGAAGCCGATATTCTGCGCCGCCGTCTTGGCTGGCTCTATCGCGGGCTTGGCGATCCATGGCCATCCATGGAAGACGAACATCTGCTTGAAACATTGGACGACTGGCTGCTGCCTTTCCTGACCGGCGAAGCGCAGCTCGACCGGATTCCCGGTCAAGTGTTGAAAAACGGCCTGATGAGCCTTGTGCCCTTCGACCTTCAGCGCAGCGTGGATCAATTCGCGCCCACCCACTTCACCGTGCCGACCGGTTCGCATATCCCGATCCGCTACGATGCCGAAGAGCCTGTGCTTGCAGTCCGCGTGCAGGAATTGTTCGGCCTCAGCCAGCATCCGTCCATCGCCAATGGCAAGGTGCCCTTGCTGCTGGAACTTCTGTCGCCCGCCCATCGCCCGATCCAGATCACCCGCGATCTGCCGGGCTTCTGGAAAGGTTCATGGGCCGATGTGCGGTCCGATATGCGTGGACGCTATCCCAAACATGTCTGGCCGGAAGACCCGGCCAATGCAGAAGCAACGCGCCGGGCAAAGCCGCGCGGAACCTAACACGACAGTTGCATTCTTCGTGATGCCGGACTGCAAAGAGCAATTTTCTGCGCTCCGGTGCTCACGTACTTTAGGTACGCTCCGCTCCGGTGCTCGCAAATCCCTCTTTTCGCCACGGCCTGACGAATTTGCAACTGTCGTGCTAAAACGAAGCCTTAACCGCCTGCGACCGGATAACGCAGTTCCGCTTGCATTCCTGTCTTCGCTTGCCCCATAAGGGGCAGGATAGAGGGACAGCAAAACATGCACGCAGAGTTTGAGAATCGCGCTTCCAATCTTTCGCGCCGCCCGCGTTTGACCACGCTGGTTCGCGTGCGCTGGCTGGCCATCGCCGGACAGACGGCGGCCGTCATGCTGGTGGCGCTTTACCTGCAATTCCCCTTTGCGGTCGGCATCTGTTTTGCGTTGATTGCCTGCTCGGCCTGGCTCAATCTCTATCTGGCCTTTCGCTTCCCGACCAATCATCGGCTGAACCCGGAAGCGGCGAGCCTCGTTCTGGCCTTCGATGTTCTGCAACTGGCGGGCCTGCTTTATCTCACCGGCGGGCTGCAAAACCCCTTCGTCATCCTGATGATCGTGCCGGTCATCATTTCGGCCACCTCGCTTTCCGCCCGGCATACGCTGACGCTGGCTTTGCTGGTGGTGGCCTGTACATCCGTGCTTTCGGTGCGGCATGAGCCACTGCCCTGGTATCCGGGCGAGGTGCTGAACCTACCCTTCCTGTTCGTGATCGGCATCTGGTGCGCCATCACATCGGCGCTGGGCTTCACCGGCGTCTATGCCTATCGCATTGCGGAAGAAGCGCGCCAGCTGGGCGACGCCTTGAGCGCTGCGGAACTCATCCTTCAGCGCGAGCAGCATCTGACGGCTCTCGATGGTCTTGCCGCTGCCGCCGCTCATGAGCTTGGCACGCCGCTTGCGACCATTGCGCTGGTGGTGAAGGAAATGCAGCGTTCCTATGCCAAAAATCCGGTCGATGCGGGGCTTGGGGAAGACATTGCGCTGTTGCATTCGCAGACGCAGCGCTGCCGCGAAATCCTGCAAAGGCTGACCAGCCTTTCCTCGGAAAACGAAGAACATATGTCGCGCCTGCCATTGTCCTCGCTCATCGAGGAAGTGATAGCGCCGCACCGCAATTTCGGTGTCGCCATCGACGTGCAGAAGGTGGAAGGCCCGAAGCCCGAACCGGTCACGCGGCGCAATCCCGGCCTGCTTTATGGTCTCGGCAATCTGGTGGAAAACGCCGTCGATTTTGCGCGCAGCAATGTCAGCGTCACCTGGGGCTGGACCGACAATCAGGTCAGCGTGACCATTCAGGACGACGGCGAGGGCTTCAAGCCGGAAATCCTCGACCGGATTGGCGAGCCTTATATGACGAGCCGCGACAACAACCGCAATGGCGGCGGCCTTGGCCTTGGCCTGTTCATTGCAAAAACCTTGCTGGAGCGGTCCGGCGCACAGATTGCATTCCGTAATCGAAGCAATCCCGGGCAGGGGGCCGAAGTCAAAGTGGTTTGGCCGCGTTCAACCTTTACCCGCGTATGAGCCAAAACGGTTTTTCAAATTTGTTTTGCTCAACTTCTTGTGTTGTCTTTTGGAATTATTAATCAAATACAATGATTTATAGTCTGGTATAAAATTCAGGTCCCTAGAAATTGCTTCAACGATTCAATGGCTATTTGACTTTTTGACGCAGGGGTATCAATAAGGGATCAAAAATACAGGCAGGAAGCACCCGATGGACGACTTGAAGCAGGAAGACAGCGAAGCCATAGG
>JAEXXS010000313.1 GCA_023451915.1 Pseudomonadota bacterium
TGGCTAAAGATTTCGAGAAAACCATCGTGTCTGCTGAAGCATGGGTCTACATCGCAAACATCCGCCTGCTTACCCGGCGCGTCGCAAGAGCCTGATATCGTTACGTTCATTATGATTCAGGCTCTAAGCGCAGACGAAAGATCACAGGCGTGAATCCGATTGAAGCCGCCTATGTTCGCACTATTCACGCCGATTTAGGTAATTTGCTTTATTGACCGGCTATCTCAGGGAGAAATGCAATGAACCTTAGTCGTTTTTTTGTCTGTCTGGTCGTGTGTGTGACAGCCGTTTCCGGTGCATTTGCCGGTTCGCTGCCCAAGCCGCAGGACAAGCCCATTCTCACAATATCGGGCAATATACAAAACAAGAACAATGGCGACACCGCGCAGTTCGACCGCGCGGGGCTGGAAGCCCTCGGCCTCAAGACTGTGGAAACCGCCAATCCGTGGTATGACGGCAAGGTCCGCTTCGAAGGCGTGTCTCTCGATCAGCTGATGAAGCTGGTCGGCGCGGAAGGCAAAACCGTCACGGCGGTGGCGCTGAACGATTATGTAACCACCATTCCGCTTGAGGATTTCAAGAAGTTCAACGTAATTCTTGCTTTGAAACGAGACGGAAATTACATGGCGGTACGGGACAAAGGACCGTTGTTTATTATCTACCCGTATGACAGCGACCCTCAACTCCAGAATCAAACATATTACACGCGCTCCGCCTGGCAGGTTGCCAAGCTGATCGTTGAATAGAGGCTAAGCTTGAGACGCATACTGGGTGTCATTATCTGCTGCTTTGTCGTGGCAACGGGCTATATCGCCTATGTCATTGCAGAGCGTCAGACGGCTTTGCAAAAATTTTCCCGGTATAATGACTCCTGGTCCATCGGGCAGACCGTATCTGAATATTTGCGGCTTGAGCACCGGCTGAGCGCGCTGGCGCTTGGCTTGCCCGATGTAGATCGGGATGAAGTGCGGCTGCGGCTGGATTTCATGGTCGGCCGTCTTGAAATGCTCCAGCAAGGCAATCTGCGCTCGTTCATCCAGGACGATCCCGGACGCCGCCAGCTTTATGTGAAGCTGAGCGACATCATCCACGAGTTGGATGTGAAATTCGACACAATGAGCCCGGACGATATGAAAGCCCTGCTCGTTGCCATGAGCGCGCTGGATGCGCCTTTGACGACACTTGCCTCCACGTCGGTGGAACATGATGTCGGTCTGATCGACGCCGCCCAGAGCGACGTCAAGCAGCTCCATTTCATCTATACGGCGCTCGCCGCGGGCCTTATTCTCTGCGGTGTCATTCTCGTTATCCTGCTTATTCGGCACAACAATCTTTTGGATCGCGCCCATGGGCGCATGCAGCGCCTCACCGCCGATCTGCGCGAGGCCACAGCGGAACTGCAGTCGCAAAATTTCCGCCTCGAACATGACGCGCATCACGACGCGCTGACCGGCCTCCCCAACCGTGTGCTGTTCAGGCAGGATCTGGAGACGCGACTGACAGCCGCCCTCTCCGGCGGACCGTCAGCCGTTATCCTTCTGCTCGACCTTGACGGTTTCAAGGATGTGAACGACACGCTTGGGCACGATGTCGGCGATATCTTGCTGCAAGCCGTGTCACGACGGCTGACGCGACTAAGCCGCAAGGGCGATATCGTCTGCCGCCTTGGCGGCGACGAATTTGCCGTATTGTCGACCGGCATGACGGAGGAGGACTCGCTCGAGTTCGCCGCTCGCCTGATGGATGAGATCAGCCGCCCCTACCGGGTGGGCGAACTGGAAATCAAGATCGGGACCTGCGTTGGCGTCGCCATATCGGAAGGCGAGCCTGACACGGATGAAATGTTCAAACATGCCGATCTGGCGCTTTATGAAGCCAAGGCGGTCGGCCATGGCCATGTAAGCGTCTTCAAATCGGACATGCTGACACGGCTGCGCGAAAAGAAGTCGTTCGAAGCGGATTTGCAGACCGCGCTTCAGAACAATGAAATGGAAGTGCATTACCAGCCCCAGGCGACCACGGACACGCGGGAAATCTGCGGTTATGAAGCGCTGCTGCGCTGGACACACCCCGTGCGCGGTTCGGTCTCTCCGATGGAATTCATTCCCGTGGCCGAGAAAATCGGCACCATCATGCCGCTTGGCGAATGGGTCCTGAGAACGGCCTGCCTGGAAGCGACCCGCTGGAACAAGCCTTTGAGGATTGCGGTCAACCTTTCCCCGGTGCAGTTTCGCGACAAGGATCTTGTGCAGACTGTCAAATCGGTGCTGGAAGAAACCGGCCTTGACCCACGCAGGCTGGAGCTTGAAATCACCGAATCCGTTCTGCTCGACAAGAACGAGCAGACACTGGAAACATTGCGCGGTCTGAAAGCGCTCGGCATCCAGATCGCCATGGATGATTTCGGCACGGGTTATTCGTCGCTCGGCAGCCTGAGCGGCTTTCCCTTCGACAAGATCAAGATCGACCGCTCGTTTGTCCGCGATGTTACGACGCGCAGCGATGCGCTTGCAATTGTCGAGCTGGTCACCGGCGTTGGCCGCAGTTTGCGGATGATTACCATCGCCGAGGGCATCGAGACGGAAGAGCAATATGAATGCCTCAAGGGGCTGGGCTGCGATCAGGTCCAGGGCTATCTGATCGGCAAGCCCATGCCTGCAACAGAGCTTGCTTATCTGCATACCAAAAAAGGACGGGGAAGGATTGTTTCCGGCGGGAGATAACTGATACGAATGGACCGGGATAGCAATCGATTGGGTGTGGAAGTGTTGAATGTGCATGGGGTCGTCGTACCCATCGAACCGGGAGAGGTTTCGCCCGTCATCTGGCAGGCGCTGAGCAGCGGCAGCTATGAAGCCAAGGAAGCCCGTACGATCAAGAAGGCGGTGAAAGCCAGCGACCGGGTTCTGGAACTCGGATCCGGCATCGGCATCATCACCTCGCTGATCGCTCGAATCAGCGACGTGGCCGTCTGGGCCTTTGAGGCCAATCCGGCAACCGCCTCGCTGGCGCGGCGGGTGCTGGACGCCAACGGCCATGACAATGTCGTTTTGTCGCAAGGCATTTTGAGCGCCGGTGAAACCGGCACTTTCCGTTTTTATGTGCGCAAGGATCTCTGGATGTCGTCCATGGACGAAAATCAGGGGCCTTATGAAAGCACCATCTTGATCACCTCGACCAATATCGACCAGTTCATCGCCGACCACGGCATCAATGTGCTGGTGATGGATATCGAAGGTGCGGAGCGCGATTTGCTCAAGCAGGCCGAACTGCCGGGTGTTGAGCGCATTTTCCTGGAGCTGCACGACCATCTTTACGGTCTCGCTGGCATTCGCGATATCACCCATGCGCTGGCGGAAAAGGGCTTTGCCTATGACCCGCGCGGCTCGCATGGTCCTTGTGTGTTGTTCGCCAAGGATGACGGCGCCCGCGAATATGAACCGGAACCCGATGCGCCCGTGATGTAAGTCACGTTCGTTACAACGAAAACAGCCCCGGCTCGATATCGCGCCGGGGCTGTTTTCTTTTTCAGCGATGCTGACTGCGACTAAAAATCACGCAGCTTGCGCGCCGTGTCCTGCAACAGTGTGAACGCTTCGAAACGGCGATCATGCCATTTTACCCGGTCGGGATCAGGCTGGTTGACCTCGCCCAGCTCCGACATGGCGGCCATTGCCATTGCGAGGTCTGGATAAGCGCCGCCCGCCACCGCGCCAAGCATGGCCGAGCCAAGCAGAACCGGCTCCGGCGATGTTGAGGCTGCAACGACGAGACCCGTTGTATCCGCCAGCACCTGACGCACGAGATGTGAACGGGCCGCACCACCGCTGACGACGATGGTATCCGTCGCGATACCCTTTGCCTTCTGCGCTTCGACGATCTGGCGCGCGCCATAGCCAAGCCCGCAAAGTCCGGCCAGATAAAGCGCTGTCAGGCTGTCGATGCCTGCATCGAGATCAAGCCCGGCGATGACCGCCCGGGCATCCGGGTCCGCAAAAGGCGCACGATTGCCGAGAAACTCCGGCACGACATGAATGTCGCCGATGATCTCAGCCGTTTTTGCCGCACCGCCGCGCGCTTCCACCTCGAAACCAAGACGGTCTGCGAGACCCTTGCCCTCCGCCGCAGCCTGGTTTTCCGCCTCGGCGGCAAAGGGATGCATGTGGATCAGATGGTCGATGGCGGCACCCGCCGCTGACTGCCCGCCCTCATTGAGCCAGAGCCCCGGCACCATGGCCGAATAATACGGGCCCCAGACGCCATCGACGAAAACCGGCTGTTCCGTGGTCGTCATGGTGCAGGCGGATGTGCCGAACACATAGGCCATGCGCGACAACACCTTGCCAGCCGTGCCACGCGCGCCAACCGTGCCAATGCCGCCCGCATGGGCGTCGATCAGACCAGCGGCAATTGCGATCCCCGGCTTAAGGCCAAGTTCCGCTGCAGCCTGTTCGCTCAGAACGCCAAGCTTCTCGCCGCCGGCGCGAACTTCCGTGCCGATGCGCACAAAGCCTTCGTCGGCCAGTTCGCCAAGGCCGACCTGACGGAAATAGGCATCGTCCCAGCGATTTTCATGGCTGAGATAGGTCCATTTGCAGGTGACCGTGCAGGCCGAGCGCGCAAGGCTGCCGCAAGACTTCCAGGTGAGAAAATCGGTAAGGTCGAAAAACTGCCAGGCGGAAGCAAAGGTCTCCGGCTTGTTTTCTTTAAGCCAGAGGAGCTTCGGCGTTTCCATTTCCGGCGAAATGGCGCCGCCGACATAATCGAGCACCTTGGCCTTGGTTGCATTGATACGCTCGGCCTGTTCGACTGCGCGATGATCCATCCAGACGATGATGTCCCGCGCCGGATCGTTGGACGGGCCAACGGCGAGCGGCTTGCCGCCCTCGCCCAGCACCACCAGCGAGCAGGTGGCGTCATAGCCGATGCCGGCAACGCTGGCCGGATCGATCCCGGCGATCTTCACCGCCTCGCGCACACTTTCGCAGACAGCCTGCCAGATATTGGCGCTCGACTGTTCAACAATGC
>JAEXXS010000268.1 GCA_023451915.1 Pseudomonadota bacterium
AGGGAAGAGCGTGCGGAGTTTTTCTGCCAAGCTGCGATCCCCTTCGACGATGAGCAGACCAGCCTCCTCAAGCGCTGCCAATGGCTGTCCGCCATAGATCGTTGCGGCGAGCATGCGCGGTGCGCCCTGGAGTGAAAGATCGTATTGTTCGGGCATGTCGCGAGCGATATCCAGCGCCTCATCATGCAGGCGAGCGGTGAAATCTTCGCCATCCAGCCGCAGGTGGATGGTCGCATTCATCCCATGCGCGCGTCCGCTATCCAGCATGGTGCGCAGGGATAGCAGGAACGAAACCGTTGAAATCGGCAGGTTCGGATTATGCAACGGCGAACGCGCCGCCCAGCGCCCAAGCGCTTGCAGGATCGGCTCGCTTTCATAGCCCCATTCGCTGAGTTCATAGACCTGTACCGAGGCAGGCGGAGGCAATTTGGTCTTGTGAAGAATGCCTGCCAGCTCCAGCCCTTCGAGCCTTTGTGTCAGCACATTGGCGCTGACGCCCGGCAGATCGGCACGCAAATCACTGAAGCGCTTGGGGCCCAGCAGCAGTTCTCGCATGACCAGCAGGGCCCAGCGTTCTCCAATTAAATCAAGGCCATGCGCCGCAGCGCACGCATCATCGTAGCTGCGCTTTGCGGCCTGCTTTTCGCTTTTAGTTATTTTTTCTAACTTCATGGTTGCCTAATATAACTTATCTGTCATTATGTTCAAGCAAACTTAATCCGGACATCGCCAAAACCCGCGAAAAATGTCTGGTGCTGCGGCTGGGCGCAGTGGGCGGCTAAGAATAGCAATGGAGACAGGGCTGCGCCCTGCCAATGGAGGAAATGACATGCCGAAGATGATTTTCGTGAATTTGCCCGTGAAAGACGTCGCGCGCTCGACGCGCTTCTATGAAGCCATTGGCGCGCAGAAGAACCCAATGTTCTCGGACGAAACCGCATCCTGCATGGTTTTCTCCGATACGATCCACGCCATGATCCTGGATCATGACAAGTTCAGCCAGTTCACGCCGAAGAAAATCGCCGATGCCACTGCTGTCAGCGAAGTGCTGGTCTGCCTTTCCGCCGACAGCAAGGCCGAGGTGGATGACACGGTCGAAAAGGCCGCGAAGGCTGGCGGTCGCGCCGATCCGGCGGCCAAGCAGGATTACGGTTTCATGTATGGACGAAGCTTCGAGGATCCGGACGGCCATATCTGGGAACTGATGTGGATGGATATGGAAGAAGCAGCCAAGGTCATGGGCTGACAACAAACCGGATAAACAGGGAGGAATTGACCATGTCTGGTCTCACCATTTGCCTGTGGTTCGATGGGCAGGCGGAAGAAGCCGCCAATCATTACGTCTCAATTTTCCGCGCCTGCGGGCGACCGGCTTCGATTGATGGTTTCATCCGCTTCAAGCATGGCCACCAGCAGGACGAAAAACAGGCGGTCACTGCGAATTTCACGCTTGATGGCCAGAAGATCTGCGGCCTCAATGGTGGTCCGCAGTTCAAGTTTTCACCCGCAGCATCGTTGATTGTTCGCTGCAAGGATCAGGCGGAAGTGGATGCCTTCTGGGACAAGCTGCTGGAAGGCGGAACGCCGATGGAATGCAGCTGGCTGACCGACAAATACGGCTTCGCATGGCAGATCGTGCCTGACATGTTGTTCGATACTCTGGAAAACGGTGCGCCCGATGTCCGTCAGCGCGTGGCGGACGCCATGATGAAAATGGTCAAGATCGATGTGGCGACACTGAAAGCCGCGCGCGATGCGGCGTAACTTTTGACCAACTATCCGTGAATGGCCGCAACGGCATCATAGCCATAGAGCCAGTCCAGATCCTTCAGGAAAGTATCCGGGCGGCGCAGGGCAAACAGCATGTTGCGGCCAAGCGCCATCGGTCCGGTGGCGTGATAGGCAAAGCGATTCAGCTGGCCGCGTTTGGCGACCGCCGCGATCCGTTCCTTGCGGACGGTTTCGAAGCGGCGCAATCCCGCTGATTGATCGGCGGCATCGAGCGCTTCGGCAAGGGCGGCAGCATCCTCTATCGCCATCGCCGCACCTTGCGCGGCAAATGGCGTGACGGCATGGGATGCATCGCCGAGCAGCACTGTGCGGTTGGGGCCTAGAAATTGTGGTTCAGCCATTTCGAAAAGCGGCCAATAGGTCCAGTCTTCGGCAGCCGCCAACACATCACGAATGGGCTTGGCCCACCTTTTATAGGTGGCTTGCAGCTTTGCGCGGTCGCCGGTTTTGGACCAACTCTCGCCGGGATTTTCGCCCGTGGTGATGGCGACAAAATTGAAAGATGCCCCCGCTTTGACCGGATAGGCGATGAAGTGAATGTCAGGGCCGAGCCAGGCCGATACGGCCTTGCGTTCGGGAAGAGCGTTCAGGAAAGAGGCGGGCAGGGCATCGGTCGCCACTGTTGCGCGCCACGCAATATGGCCGCTGAACTGCGCCCTGTCGTAACCGGCGAGGGCGCGCTCGGCCGACCAAACCCCATCGCAGGCGATCAGATAATCAGCCGCAATGGTGTTAATCCCGCTTTCGCTTTTGGCGGTCGCTACGATGCCATTGTCGCGGGCGGTATGGCTCAGGATCTCGCTGCCGAGACTGATCTGGATCGCGGGATTTTCCTCGCAGGCTTGCGAGAGCGCTGATTGCAGATCGGCGCGGTGGCAAACCACATAAGAATGATGCCAGCGTTTAACAGCCTTGTCGCCCAGTTCCATCGCGAGCAGGGGACGCGCCTTGCGCCCGTCAACAAGGTAGAGCTTCTCAGGAGTTACGGTGTGAGGAGCAAGTCTGTCGGCGACGCCGAGGCGTTCAAGATGACGCATCGCGTTGGGGGCCAATTGCAGGCCCGCGCCGACTTCAGAAAGAGCGGAAGCTTTCTCGATGAGCTGGATTGTCCAGCCCCGCGCTGCAAGTTCCAGCGCCGCGCTCAATCCCGCGACACCGGCCCCTGCTATCAATATGTGGCCTTTGCCCATATCGGTTTTCTTGCCCGATGCTGTGATAAGATGGGCTGAGATAGTCGCTGATCAGGCCGCTTTATCGGCTGGAGCGTCGAAGGTGCAGCCTGCCGGGACGGTTTCATCAGCATGCAGCTTGGCATTGTAGCGATAAAGGGTCGAGCAATAGGGGCAGACCACTTCGCTTTCGTCGCCCATGTCGAGGAAGACATGCGGATGGTCGAAAGGCGGGTTTGCACCGACGCACATGAATTCCTTTACGCCGATTTCAATGGCATTATGGCCGGCGTCGTTCTGGAAATGAGGAATGATGTGATCGGACATAATACGCTCCGGGCTGTCGTTCGCGGTATATAGCACGCC
>JAEXXS010000273.1 GCA_023451915.1 Pseudomonadota bacterium
AGATTGCCCTTCCTTCCGTTGAAGGAAGGGAACGGACCGACGCGCCTGCACGCCAACAGATGCAGGCGCACTCCATGATGGGTAGAACCATGACAGCAGCAGTTCGTTTTGAAAATGTGAGCCGGCACTTCGGCGAAGTCCGGGCCGTCGATCACGTCAACCTGACCATCGCGCCTGGCGAATTTTTTGCCATGCTCGGCCCCTCCGGTTCCGGCAAGACGACCTGCCTGCGATTGATCGCAGGTTTCGAACAGCCGACCGATGGCAGAATAGAGATTTTTGGCGAAAGCGCTGGCGGTGTGCCGCCCTATCGTCGCAACGTCAACACGGTGTTTCAGGATTATGCGCTGTTTCCGCATCTCAGCATTCTGGACAATGTGGCCTATGGGCTGATGGTGCGCGGCGCTGGAAAGGCTGAGCGCCACCGCGCCGCCGAAGAAATGCTGGAACTGGTCAAACTGCCCGGCTATGGCGCCCGCAAGCCAAGCCAGCTTTCCGGCGGGCAGCGGCAGCGGGTTGCACTGGCCCGCGCCCTTGTCAACAAACCGAAAGTGCTGCTGCTCGATGAGCCGCTGGGCGCACTCGACCTCAAACTGCGCGAACAGATGCAGGAAGAGCTGAAGAGCCTGCAGAAAGCCCTTGGCATCACCTTCGTTTTCGTCACCCACGATCAGGGCGAAGCCCTCTCCATGGCCGACCGCATCGCGGTCTTCAACAATGGCCGTATCGTTCAGGCCGGAACACCGCAGGAAATCTATAACCGCCCGCAAAACCGCTTCGTCGCAGATTTCGTCGGCTCCTCCAATGTCGTCGCACCCGAAATCATGGCGGCATTTGGCGGCGAACGACGCTGGGCCAGCCTTCGTCCAGAATCCATTCGCCTTGCAGACAAGAGCGACAAAATCGGCGTCGCAGCGCGGATTGAAACCGCCAGCTTCCTCGGCTCCGCCACGCGTCTCGGTGTTGAAGCCGAAGGTACGAGACTGCATGTCATGCTGCCCGCTGGCGCAAGCGTTCCAGAGACCGGATCGGATATCCGCATCGTCTGGAATCCGGGTGATGTCCATTACATGGATCAGGCAGCATGAGCGGCGCGCAGGCTTCCACACTCGGAAACTCCGGAGCAACCCCCGGAGCTCATCAAACTTCCATCATGCCGCAGCGCGGCGGGATGCTTGGTCGCCTCTCTGATCTGTTCTGGCGTCGTCCGGGGCTGCTCCTGTTTCTCATGCTCACCCCGCCGCTTTTGTGGCTCGGCATCATTTATATCGGCTCGCTGATCGCGCTGCTCTTGCAGAGCTTCTTCTCGGTCGACGATTTCTCCGGGCTGATCGACTATAATTTCACGCTCGCCACCTATGCGCAGCTTTTAAACTCCGCCAATCTCGACATCATCATCCGCACGGTGCTGATGGCGGCGCTGGTGACGGTTGCGTCTGCTTTCGTCGCCTTTCCCATCGCTTATTATGCCGCCCGCTATGCCCGCGGGCGCTGGAAGGCGCTGTTCTATCTCGGCATCATGCTGCCGCTCTGGTCGAGCTATCTGGTCAAGGTCTATGCCTGGAAACTGATCCTCGCCAAGGAAGGCATTCTGACCTGGATCTTCGCGAAACTGCATCTGTCCTGGCTGCTCGACGGCGTTCTGTCCCTGCCAATTGTCGGCGGCAATTCCCTGTCGGTCAGCTATCTCGGCACTTTCATCGTCTTCGTCTATATCTGGCTGCCCTATATGATCCTGCCGACACAGGCAGCACTGGAGCGCGTGCCGGGCAATCTGGTGGAAGCCTCGTCCGACCTCGGCGCGACGCCAGCGCAGACTTTCCGAACGGTGCTGATGCCGCTCGCCATGCCGGGCATCATCGCCGGATCGATCTTCACCTTTTCGCTGACGCTTGGCGATTACATCATTCCGCAGATCATTGGGTCGTCACGCCTGTTCATCGGGCAGGCCGTTTATACCCAGCAGGGAACGGCAGGCAATGTACCGCTCGCCGCCGCCTTTTCCGTCGTACCCATCGTCATCATGGCCATCTATCTCTGGATCGCCAAGAAACAGGGGGCTTTCGATGCGCTCTGATCGCAACAACCGCGCTTCTTTCGGATTAAAGCTTGCTGCCGGATTGGGCCTCGCCTTCCTGCATCTGCCGATCCTGCTGATCTTCGTCTATGCTTTCACAACGGAAGAGAAGAGCTATCAATGGCCGCCGCCGGGCTTCACGCTGCAATGGTTTGCCGTGACGTGGAACCGCGCCGATGTGTGGTCGTCGCTTGCGCTTTCCGTGCAGGTGGCGACGATTGCGACCGTGATCGCGCTCGTGCTTGGAACCCTTTGTGCGGCTGCCGTCAGCCGAACCCACTTCTTCGGACGCGAAAGCATTTCACTGCTGGTCATCCTGCCCATCGCACTTCCCGGCGTCGTCACCGGCATAGCCCTGCGCTCGGCCTTCTCGCTATTCGACATTCCGTTTTCGATGTGGACCATTGTGCTCGGTCACGCCACCTTCTGCGTGGTGGTCGTCTACAACAATGCCGTGGCCCGCTTCCGGCGCACCTCCGGTTCGCTGATCGAAGCCTCGATGGACCTTGGCGCCAACGGGTTCCAGACCTTCCGCTATGTAATCCTGCCGAATATCGGAACGGCCCTGCTCGCGGGCGGCATGCTTGCCTTTGCACTGTCTTTCGACGAAGTGATCGTCACCACATTTACCGGCGGCCAGCAGATGACCCTGCCGATCTGGATGCTTCAGGAACTGATCCGGCCACGCCAGCGCCCCGTCACCAATGTGGTGGCCATGG
>JAEXXS010000404.1 GCA_023451915.1 Pseudomonadota bacterium
CGGTCACGCTTGCTTTCGATGAGGCGGAGCCGAACCGCCAGCGCATCGTGCCCTATACATTTGCGGTCGATCCGGTGGCGCGTGCGGGTGAAACGCTGGCCTCGCTCCTGTTCCGGCGCGGCGATGTTAAAAC
This sequence comes from Pseudomonadota bacterium, assembly GCA_023451915.1. The sequence goes on from JAEXXS010000404.1 coordinate 134, forward strand.
GGCGTCTTTCGCTGTTCCCTTCATGATGCGGGGTGAGGCGAGCCTTGGCGATGGGCTGGAAGTGCGCGAGCCGGAAAGGCTGAAAACGCTGGCGCTGGTCGGTGGTATCGGGTTGTTCACCTCGGGTCTGCAATGGCCGGAAACAACCGCCAAAGGCATCGAGATCAATTATCGCAATGTCGCGCTCGACAATGTGCTGGGGCGTTTGAAACAGGCAGGCCTGTTGCCGCAGGACAACGCGACCGAGCCGTATCGCGGCATCTTTTCAAGCGCGACCGGCGAACTCCTGCTGGAACGGGACCGCGCCCGCATGCGGGTTGTGACGCCCCGCACCGAAGCGCTGGCCTTTGCCGATCTGAAGGACAGTCTAACGCTTGAGGCCGTGACACTCGGCAAGGCGGAAGAGCGCGGGCTCGTCTCCGTTTCGGCGCTGGACGAACAGCCTTTGGCGAGCAGCGAAAGGATGCTGGTGATTTTTGCCACCGATGCCCGCAATACCGGCATGCGCTTTCGCGACGATGCGCAAAAGGTGATCGAGGACTGGGGGCATCTGCCGGTGACATTGCTGCGCAACCGCGTCGATCTTAGGCTTGCAGGTGCGGCATCGGTTTGGAAATTGTCCCCCATCGGTCTTGACGGCGCGCTTCATGCGCCTGTCGCCCTCGGCGAGGGACCGGTGGAATTTCGTCTCGATAATGGCGCGGGCGCTGATGGGCCGACGACCTTCTTCCTGCTGGAACGCCGGTTCATCCGGTAGTCTTTTGGATAAGACAGCTATTGGAAGTCAGTAACCAGCCTGCTCCAGCTTTCGCCCGCAAGTCCGCCGATGAAGATATCGTTGTGATCCAGCGCATTCACGACACCGGGATTGGCTGTCACCACGCAGACATTGGCCTTCAGGCGGAAGAACATGACCGATTGCAGCGAAAGCGCACCGAGAAAACGCGGATCGGCGCGGCCCTGTGCTGCGATATGGCCCGCCGCCTCCAAATGCGACAGCATGACTTCGACAACGGCCTGCTCGCGGGTTTTGAGAGCCAGAACGCTGAGCACGTCGGCGATCCCGTTTGCGCGGGCGTAATAGCAGAAGAAGCCGACCGGCTCGTCACCTTTGCCGGAAACCAAGCAGAAGCGGAGTTCGCCCGCGGCATGGTTGTCGCTGGCGAGCTTGAGAATCCAGTGCAGATCCTGCTCTGTCCAAGCCGGATAGGCGTCGTAGGTTGGCAGGAACTGGCGGATCTGGCCAATCGCTTCGCTCTGATCGACCTCGCGCACAGTCAGTTTTCCATTGGTGGAGTTGCGCAATTTGGGCAGCGGAACCAGCGAATCCAGAAGCTTTCCAACTTTTGCCGCAGGCCAACCGCGCAACGCCGCACGCCGCTCGGCAACAAACTGGGCCACATAGCTCGCAGCACGGAAAATCCGCGTCCATGCCAGACCATGAATGTCGAGCGTGATGCCGCCAACAGCACTGAAATGGCGCATGCTGACGGGCGCTGCACTATCGCTGAATGAAAAATCATTGCCGCGCGCGCGAAAGGCGAGCGTCAGTTCGGCGGCGCCGCGCGGCGAGCCGCCGGGGCGCATCATATAGGCGCTGAGCAGCCTTCCCATGACGATCTTGCCGCCGACATGATAGGGGATCGGCAAAACGCAAAGCGTGCTGTCGATCTCGCCCTTGCTGTCTTCATGCACCATGCTGCACATATCGGCATCGTAATAAGGGTTTTCGAAGAAAACATGCCGGAAATACTGGTCGAAACTCTCGCTGTGAGAGGTCGATTTGGGACGAAAAACCTGCGTAAACAATTCGCGCACAGCGGGTATGTCATCGACACGCATCGGACGAACCCGCTGTGTCTTTGTTTCGGCGACAGATAGGCTCCCCACTTTACCCTGCCCCTCTGCCCGGGCGGACCGGGCTTAGCCTTGGATCTCTTTCCTTGCAGCAGCTTCGCGGCTTCTTTTGACGAGGTAGAAGACGCAGCACCACGAAGCCAACACGATACATATTTCAATAAAGTAAATTGCGGTGAAAGTGCCGGTAATGGGTGCATACCAGGTGGCGGCTGCGAGAAGCGGCGCGCCCAGAATATTGCCGACATTCAGCACCGCCGTGCGATAGGCGTGCTGGCTGGCAGCGCCCAGCAGATCCACTGCAATCGACCAGAGCGCGACGAAGATCGTAATCCAGCAGAGCGTGCGGCAGAAGGCGATCAGGGTCGTATATTCCTTGCCGAACAGGAGAGGGAGATAGGGTGCGGCGATGAAGATGACCAGGGAAGTTAGTGTTCCGATCAGAAGTGCTGCACCCAGCAGGCGCAGCGTGATTGGCAAGGCATGGTGAATGCCGTTGGCGCTGGCTTGCGACAGGCGCGGATAGACGAGACGGTTCATCGCCTCGATGGTCAGCATGCTACTGTCCACGATACGGCGGGTCACGCCATAGCTGCCGACGATGCTTGGGGCGACAAGCGCGCCGAGAATGAGAAGGTCGGCATTCTGGCGAACCGCGCGGAAGATGAATTGCGAGGCGAACATGATGCCGAGGCGGATTTCTTCCCGCACGATGCGATATTGCGGCGTGCCGAGCCTGCGCAGAAACCAGGCATAAATGACGAGCACCAGCACATGGCAGCCAAACTGCCAATAGGCCCACTGCACCACGGTTGAAATATCGAAGACGAGGCAGGCGATGACTGCGGCCAGCGTGCGTGCCACGGCAAAGCCGACCACCGACAGGTTGGCCGATACGAAGTCGGTATGCGCGATATAGATTTGTTCGACGAGCAGAATGGCCCGAACCAGCACGATATTGGTAACGAGCAGGAAAAATATGCCGAGATAGTTGCTGGCGAATTCCGGGATGGATCCAAGCCAGAACGGCAGCAGGATCATGCCAAGCACCACCAGCACGATGCCGCTTGTTACGATCAGGATAATATTGTGCCCAAGCATGGCCGGATAGATGGCCGGGTTTTGCGCCACGCGCCGCACGAGGCATTCAGCGCCGCCCAGTCCGCAAATGTAGTTTGCTATGGCTGTGACCGCCATGACGGTCACGAAAAGCCCGAACTCATGTGATCCCAGATAGCGTGCCAGAATGGCAAATGTCAGCAATTGCGCGACATTGGCGGCAAACAGACTGCCACTCGATGCGGCATAGGACAACAAGGTGGGCCAGTAGCGTTTCAACATTTCATACTGCGGATTCAAGGGGATAATCTGTGACGGGCATTGTCTGCCGATGGCGGCTTTGCGCCGCGGTCCGACCCGGCATGGCTTTTTTCGGAAAGGTTGTTTCCCTTTCCTGACGTACTCAATATTGTCTTTATCAGTGTTTATCCTGCTTATTGCACATGTAGCGTTGAAATATGAACCCTAACTGAACAGGTCTTGTATTTTCCAGTTTTATCGCAGCTTGTCGCCCAATAGTTGTGATTAACCATTTTTTTTAATCTTCTCATATAAACAAGGCAAAGGCGCTTCTTGCGCGACGGGGCAACACGAGGGCGACACAGGCCCAACCATAGGATCGATCGATGTACACCTTGCGTGACCTTGCTTCGAAGGCTCAGCAACCGGCTGCTCAAAAGCGCGGTGCCGAGACGCTCGAGCAATGGAACCAGGCTTTGGCGCAGAACCATGCGCCGTCCTATCCGAGGCCAGCCTCCGTTCCCGACGGGGCTCCCTCCGATGCGCCTGTGTTTGATACCCCGCCTGTATCCCATCCGGCGGAACCTGAGACGAGGTCTGCCGGTGGCGGGCTCATGCTGCCGGAAATCGATCTGTGGGCGGCGCTCGAATGGGTCCGCGCCCGGTGGATATGGATCGTCATTCTCGCGCTCGCTGGTGCGCTTGCGGGCCTTGCCTATGGCATGACGGCCAAGCCGCGCTATACGGCCTATACGGATATGCTGGTGCCGCCGTCCGGCTTGCAGCTTTTGCCCAACGATATCTATGCCCAGAGCCTTCAGGCCGACAGCCAGATTCTCGACATCGAAAGCAAGATGAAAATGCTGGTGTCGGGCAATGTGCTGCGCCGTGTCGTGCAGACTCTCAACCTGCAAAGCGATCCGGAATTCGTGCCGCCGCCGGGCGGTTTCGATCTGCGCGCGCTGATCGGACTTGGCAAACCGAAGGGTGCATCCGACGACACGCTGACGGCGGTGCGCGCCCTGGCGCAACGCATTGTTGTGACCCGTCCGGAACGATCCTATCTCGTGACGATTGGCGTCTGGACCGACAATCCGGAAAAATCGGTGAAAGTCGCAGACACGCTGGCGCAATCTTTCCAGGAAGAAGTGGCCGAAGCCGATGCGGACGGCGCAGGTCGCGCTGCTGCGGCCTTGTCGGAACGCCTGACCTCCTTGCAGAAGGCCGCAACGGACGCCGAAGAAAAAGTCGCTGCCTTCCGCCGCGCGCATGGTCTCCAGACCACCGGCGGCGAACTGGTCAGCGCGCAGTCCATGGCGCAAATCAACACCAAGCTGGTCGATGCCAAGGCGCGCCAGACCGATGCCAGCACCCGTTATAACGAACTAAGCCGCGATACGGGCAGCCCGGTCGGCCCGGCAAGCACGCTGCAATCGTCGACCATGACCAATCTGCGCAGCCAGTATGCGACACTGAAGCAGCGCTATGATGCGCTGACCATGACCTACGG
>JAEXXS010000410.1 GCA_023451915.1 Pseudomonadota bacterium
CCCCGGTCACGTCTCTATCAGACGCTGATCGTCAAAAACGGCATTGCCGCCAATACCGGCGCTGCCTATGGCGGCGATGCGCTGGATGACGGCACATTCTCGGTCTATGGCTCGCCGCGCGACGGCGCGACGCTGGGCGATGTCGAGAGGGCGGTTGAAGCCGAGATTGCCCGCATCGTGAAGGACGGCGTGACACAGACCGAACTGGATCAGGCACGCAATCGCTTCCTGAAGGCAGTCATTTTCGCCCGTGACAGTCAGGCCGGTATGGCGCGCATTTACGGCTCGTCGCTTTCGGTCGGCCAGTCCGTGGAAGATATCCAGAAATGGCCGGACCTGATCAAATCCGTAACGGTCGATCAGATTCGTGATGTGGCCGAGCGGTATCTCATCAAGGATCAATCGGTGACCAGCTATCTTTTGCCACCCGACGCCGATCCAGAAAACGCCCGTGAGAACGCCAACGCGCCCGCAAGCAGTGCCAGCGGCAATGGTGCAGAGGGAGCGATCCAGTGAAGGCCATGATCATGCTGAACTTCAAACGCGTCTTTGCTTCTCGCGGCCCGCGTTCGCTCGCAAGCGCTCTGGTCGCATCCATGGCGCTTCTCGTGATTTGCGCGCTGCCGGCGCGCGCCATCGAGATACAGGAAGTCGTTTCGCCAAAGGGCATCCGCGCCTGGCTGGTGGAGGACAGTTCGGTGCCGCTGGTTTCCATGCGCTTCTCGTTCAAGGGCGGCACGTCGCAGGATCCGGCCGGCAAGGAAGGCCTCGCCAATCTGATGACCGGCCTGTTCGATGAAGGCGCCGGTGATCTCGATTCCGATGCTTTTCAGGAACGGTTCGATAATCTGGGCGCGGAAATGAGCTTCACCGCCACACAGGATGGTGTTGCGGGCGGTGTTCGCATGCTGGCCGAAAACCGCGATGCCGTGACCGATCTGGTAGCGCTGGCGGTCAACAAGCCCCGCTTTGATCAGCCTGCGATTGACCGTATCCGCAGCCAGGTCGTTGCGAGTATAGAGGCCTCGCAGCGCAGCCCTGCTACCATCGCCGCTCGCCGTTTTGCCGAAGTGCTTTACGGCAACCATCCCTATGCGCGGCCCGATGAAGGCACGGTCAAATCGCTCCAGACGATCACCCGCGACGATCTCGTGACATTTCATCGCAAGAATTTCGCCCGTGACCGGCTGACAATCGGGGTGGTCGGCGCGATCAATGCCAAGGACCTTGGCGTGATGCTCGACAAGGTGTTTGGCGATCTGCCCGCAGCGGCTGAGCTTGTTCCGGTGCCCGATGTGAAGCTGGCGCTCGGTACGACGACCAGCCTTTCCTTCAATATGCCGCAGACGTCGATCCAGTTTGTCTACCCGGCGATCCCGCGCAAGGACCCCGACTTCTTTGCCGCTTATCTGATGAACCACATTCTGGGCGGCGGTTTCACCTCGCGGCTTTATGCCGAAGTGCGTGAAAAGCGCGGTCTCGCTTATTCGGTTTCTTCGCATCTGGTGTTGTACGACCACGTGTCCGCCCTGGCGATCACCACGGCGACACGCCCGGAAAAGGCACAGGAGTCGCTCAAGATCATTCGCGAGCAGGTTGCCGCCATGGCCAGCGATGGTCCGACGGAAGCCGAACTTGCCGCCGCAAAGAGCTTCCTCAAGGGATCTTATGCGGTGAACAATCTCGATTCTTCGGGCGCCATCGCCGAAACGCTGGTCAGCTTGCAGGATGCAGGACTGCCCCGTGATTATATCGACAAGCGTTCCGTGCTTATCGATGCCGTGACGCTCGATCAGGTCAAGGCTATTGCCAAGAAGCTGCTCGAAGCCGAACCGGCGATACTGATCTACGGACCCGCTAAAAGTTGAGAGCCTAGGCGCCTCTCAAGAGGATCAAATGTTGGATAACGCCATGCCATCCACGCCCCGCATCGCCGTCGCTTTCGGCGGTGGCGGAGCGCGGGGCATTGCGCATCTGCATATCATCGAAACCCTCGATGAGTTGGGCATCAAGCCTGTCGCCATTGCCGGGTCGTCCATCGGATCGATTGTCGGCGCAGGCATGGCGAACGGCATGAGCGGCAAGGAAATCCACGATTATATGGCGGCGATATTCAATCGCCGTTCCGAAGTGGCGCGCCGCATGTGGCAGACGCGTCCTTCCCGCTGGGTCGAACTACTGAAAGGCGGCTTTCGCGTCAGCCAGTTCAATATCGAGAAAATTATCGATGCTTTTCTTCCGGCATCGCTACCCGCCAATGTCGAAGATCTCAAGATTCCGATGAGCATCACCGCGGCGGATTTCCACGCCGCGAAGGAAGTTCAGATCATCGATGGGGATTTGCGCTCCGCAATCGCCGCCTCCTGTGCGATACCGCCGGTCTTTGCGCCCGTGCGCCGTAATGGTCGCATTCTGGTCGATGGCGGGCTGTTCAACCCGGTGCCGTTTGATCTTCTGTTCGACAAGGCCGATATCGTCATCGGCGTCGATGTTGTTGGCGCGCCGCCGGGTGACGACGATTATATGCCGACGACATTTGAAGCGGTCATCGGCGGCAATCAGCTCACCATGTGCTCGATCATCGAGAACAAGTTCCGCATCCGTCCGCCGCATATTTTCCTAAGACC
>JAEXXS010000418.1 GCA_023451915.1 Pseudomonadota bacterium
TCTTTCAAAATGCAGAATTTGGAAGCAATTTTATGGATGATATATCTGAGAATTCGAAATCTGGCGCCGCTCTCAACTCAAGTCTGGTGAAGGCAATCCATATTTTGAAAGGTCTGGCCGCCAGCGCCGAAGACGGCGTACGCCTGATCGATCTGGCCCGCGATCTCGAATTGAGCCAGCCATCCACCCATCGCCTGCTGAAAACATTGATTGCCGAAAACCTTGTCGAGCAGATCGCCGACAAAAAGGCCTATCGCCTGTCGCTGGAGTTTTTCGCCATGGCTGCGCAGGCCCGACAGCGCGACGGGATATTGAATATTGCACGCCCGTCGCTGCTGCGGTTGTCGACCACGTTCAACGATACGGTTTTCCTGCTGGTGCGCAGCAATTTCGATGCCGTGTGTCTTGATCGCGTCGAAGGACCATTTCCAATCCGCTCCTATACCGGCGATATCGGCGGCAAGGTTCCGCTGGGCATCGGCCAGGGCAGTCTCGCTATTTTGGCCTTCCTGCCGGAAGAAGAGCGCGAGGCGATCATTCGCTTCAACATGCCCCGTATTCTGGACAAGTCCACCATTGACGAGGTCGATCTGCGTATTCTCATCGATGACGTGCGCAAGACGGGTGCGGCAACCTTCAACTTCAATATGATCGACGGCATGGCCGGGGTCGGCGTACCCATTCTCGACCATAGCGGCGAAGCCGTCGCAGCCTTCAGCGTCGGCACGCTGGCCTCACGCCTGACCGAACAGCGGCTGCAAACTGTGGTGGAACTGCTGCGCCGGGAAGCGGCGATCATTTCCCACAAGATCAGCCCGTTCGATCCGAGCCTGCGCCAACCCAATCAGGCGCTGACCCACCGACGATAAATGTCGCAATAGCTAGATTGCCCTTCGCCTGACAACTGATAACTGAAACTGCACCGCCGGTATCTTGATAATCGATTGCTGGTATGTGGGATCAATTCCTGTTTCGCTGATCGCCCGCACCATCCGCTCGGCCGGACCATTGGCCCACGGATGATATGGTTTTTTCAGCCGGTGCCTGATGTCGTTTTCAAGCGGAACCCGCCCAAGATATGTGGGAAAGTGAGGCTTGTTTGTATGGACCGTGTAAGGCACGGTTCTAATCAATGACTTGAGGACATCACACCACGACCGGGTGGACGCTTGTCGCGGGTACTTCCGGTGAAGGCGGAGTTGTCAGAACCGTGCTCGGTCGTTTTTTATAGTGCTATCTAAGGCAAATCCGATTCGCGCTTTTTGTTGGAATTTTTGGGCTTACTCGTGGGCCGGCCCTGTCCTTTGTTGATCTGAAAGCCGATGACTGAGTATTTGGGCAAAGTGGGTTTGCAGATGAAGCGGCCCCGGCATGTTTCGAGAAAGGGCCGCGTTCTTCTCTCTGGCTTCACTTGGTGTCATACCGAAACGCGCACGGAAGCTCCGCAGAAGCTGATTGCCGCTTGAAAAGCCTAGACTTGCCGCGATTGTGGAAATTGAGTCAGATGAACCGCCTTTTCTGGTCAGTTTCAACAACGCTAGGTCCAGCCGCCTGTCCTGCAAGACCTTGGCTACGCCACCATCGGTTGCGAAAGCACGGTAGAGATGGGCACGTGAGACATTAAAGCGACGCTGGATGAATTCAGGGGACAGGTCTTTCGAATGGATGTTCTGTTCTATGAATGCCAAAACTCGCTGTCGGAGAGATAAGGCACCCGGCCGGGGAGTCCGCATCGTTTCGGGCATTTCGCCTCGAAATGCAGCCGACAACAATGTAATGACTGCTTCCTGGACCGCAGTAAGCTGATATTCGGAGAAAAGTGTTTTCGATGAGACAGTCTCGCGGAGACAGGTTGTGATCATCCTGGTCATAGGATGTTCTGCCTTCAGAACGGCTCCGTGCAAGTTTCGTGCACCCACTTCCTTTTCGAGTTCCCAACGTGGAATGGCAAGTGACAGTCTTGAACCGGCATCGACTTCGCTCCTGAATATGTATGCAAGATCCAGAACACAGATGTCACCAACATTCGCGTTGACGCTAACTCCGTTGAAGTCACCTTTCATGCTACCCGAGAGAAAAACCTGAACAAGGTAATGATCGAGACCACTCTGAATGATGATGCGACGGTCGCGGTTATAACGTTGCGCGTTGAACGACGATAACCCGATTTGGAGTGGGCCGAGAACACGAGACCGTATCGTCCCCTCCAGCGTGTTTGCCCCGCCTTCTGAAACAGGCATAGTATCAAAAATTGGCTTCGTCGTCTGCCGCCAGAAATCAATCCGAGTGTCAGCGTCGACCATTTCTGTCGAAATGAAAACCTCATCCGTCAATTACATCCCCTCCCGTATAAGACGATTTAAACAAAACAGATGCCGCTAACAAGAGCATAGCCCAGTAATGCTATGCGAGTTTGCATCAATTATGAGACAACTGGGAGAATAATATGAGACATCACGCCGATAGTATATTCTATAATTAATCAGCAATGTTCGTATACTAAGAATAATTCGGGGCCAATTTTGTCCATGTTGGTGGCTGAAATCTCCGGGCAAATGGTTGGACGGGTCGTTGGGGAGGGACTGTAACTCCGTTTAGCTGTCGGCTTCCATTTCTGAAGCGGTAGCTGCGTCGGCCGTATCATAGGGTTAATCTTGAAGTAATCGGGTCTGTGATCCAGCGGCCTGAGCCCCACCCGAATTAGGCCTGAAGAATCGAACGGGCGTTTTCGGCGCCACACCGGTCGGGCCAATGGTGCATGAAACAGAAGCGAGGGGATGGAATGACGATCAAAGACAGCGCCGCTATACCACGCCTATTATTGAGCGCAGCTTTAGTATCGGCGTTTACTGGTTTGGCGTGCGGCGGCGGCTATGCTGCGGACATATCGGCAGGCGAAGGAACGGTTCGTACCGTCGACCCTGTTGTCGAGAATGATTGGAAGTTCATTCTCAGCCCCTATGTGTGGGGCACATCGCTTACGGGGAACGCCGCAGTGTTGGGAATTCCTGCGGATGTCAACGTCCCTTTTAACGAGACATTTAAAAATCTCAAATTTGCCGTCATGGGCGAGGCTGAGCTAACAAACGGGTCGGTCGGTATCTATCTCAACGGTCAATACGCCAACATCGGGACTGGTCGGAGCGTATATTCGATTGATATTAATACCGGCGTGACGATGACGACATTGGGCAGTGGCGTCTATTATCGCCTCTTCCAAACCACGCTTGGCGGTGAGACCGTGTCTGGCACACCGAGAACGTTTGCCGTCGAACCGACCGTAGGTCTTCGCTGGACGCAATTGAAAGCAAAAATCGAAGGCGCAGGTCACAAACTGTCCGGAAAAGAGAGCTGGATCGATCCATTCATCGGCTCTCGTGCCAGTATCGATCTGACTGAACGCTGGAATCTGTTCATGGAAGGCGATGTCGGCGGTTTTGGCGCCGGGTCGAAGCTGAGCCTAAACGGACAAGGCTATCTGGGTTACCGCACTACATTGCTTGGGCACAACTCCATCATCCGTATAGGCTACCGCGCGCTGTATCAGAATTATGAAGACGGAGGCTTCAAATGGGACGTTACCCAGCATGGTCCGGTGCTGGGTGTGTCGATGCAATTCTAATCTCCCTTTGCACCCCGGATGACAAATCTATCCCAGAGATAAGACGAGGAGTCACACGAATGGCGACAAAATCAATTCTGAAACAAATTGCGTCCAGTATCACGGCTGGCGCAATTTTGATCGGCAGCCTGGCATCAAGCGCACATGCGTGCACCGGGATCAAGTTGGTTGCGGAGGACGGAACGGTCGTGCACGCGCGGACGTTAGAGTTTGGCCTCGATCTGAAATCGGATATCATGATGGTGCCGCGCGGTTATGCCCGTATCGGCACAACGCCGGACGGTAAACCCGGCCTTAAATGGACCGCGAAATACGCTTCCGTCGGAATGAACGGTGCAGGCTTGCCCTATTTATTCGACGGTGTAAATGAGAAAGGCCTGTCATCCGGAACATTCTATTTCCCGACTTCCGCGGGCTATATGCCCTATACTCCGGACGTTTCCGACAAGACTATCGCACAATGGGAAGTTTCTTCGTACATTCTGGAAAACTTCGCGAGCGTCGACGAGGTGAAGGCCAACATCGGCAAGATCGTTGTGCCGTCCGTCACGTTCTCAAGTTGGGGTTTTGCTCCGGAAGTACACTATATCGTGCAAGATGCTTCCGGGAAAGGCATTGTATTAGAATATGTTGGCGGCAAGCTGAATGTGTATGACGCCCCGCTCGGTGTCATCACGAACACGCCGGGTTACGATTTCCA
>JAEXXS010000421.1 GCA_023451915.1 Pseudomonadota bacterium
TCTTGGAGCCCTTGCCGAAAACCTGGAATTCCCACTGGCCCTTGGCCACTTCAGCATTGATGCCTTCGTGGTTGATGCCGGCGGCGAGGCAGAGGTCGAGATGTTCTTCAACGATCTTGCGGGCGACCGGGCCGACATTGCTGGCGCCAACGCCGCAGTAATACGGGCCTTGCGGGGCAGGGAAGCCCTGCTCAGGGAAGCCGAGCGGGCGGCCATTCTTATAGAGGAAATATTCCTGTTCGAAGCCAAACCACGCATCGTCGTCTTCAAGAACGGTTGCGCGGCTGTTCGACGGATGCGGCGTGACGCCATCTGGCATCATCACTTCGCACATCACAAGCACGCCGTTCGTGCGGGCGGGATCTGGATAGACGGCGACCGGCTTCAAAACGCAATCGGAGCTGCGGCCTTCGGCCTGCATCGTCGACGAACCGTCAAAACCCCAGAGCGGCAGTTGCTCGAGCGTCGGGAACGCATCGAATTCCTTCACCTGTGTCTTGCCACGCAGGTTGGGTGTCGGAGTGTAACCGTCAAGCCAAATATACTCGAGCTTATACTTTGTCATCGCCTAGTCTCTTTTATGACGGGTATTGAACCAACGCAGTAGGGCAGCCAACCGTCAATATGCTCTTCCCTGCCTATGAAACTAAGTAAGCAAGTGTCATGCCAGTTTTACAAACCGCATATTTTTTTGCTCGTGAATTCTGTCTAAGGCTTTGAAAAAACAAAATTTATTAAATGGTCAAAATTTAAGGCGGGATTCCTCGGGTGGCTCGAGGTAGTCAGGGAGGCAGCGATCCAACAGATGTTGAAAACGAATATGATTATAAAATAGGCATTCGTCTAAATAATCGCCATTCGGCGGTGGGCTTGAAGCGCATAAAAAAGGCGAAGCCCAAACTTCGCCCCCTGTGTCATGCATCGGTGATGGTGCGTTCACGACCTCACAGCGTGTTCTTGTGAATGCGTCCATCCTTCATAATGACGGCCAGACTTTCGGCGGGCTTTTCCAAAGCATGGATATCGTCAAGCGGGTTGGCGTTCAAAACCAGAATATCGGCAAGCGCGTCCTTTTCAATGACGCCGAGCTTGCCTGGATAGGGGTTGCGCAGGTTGGAAAGGGTGAGCAGTTCCGCATTGCCCGACGTCGCCATGCGCAACGCCTCGGCGTTTGAATACCACTGGCTGAGATGGGTAAGCATGAAGCTTTGGCGCGGAGCCAGCTGGGGCGAAAACAAAATATCCGACCCCCAGGCGGTCTTGATGCCGTGTTTGCGGATGAGTTCGTACATATGCGGCGTCGCGGCAAAGAGTTGCTCGGCCCTTTCGGCTGAAGGGCCGGTCAGGGTCCCGGTATCAGCCGCGCTCATAAATGGCTGCGTGCTGAGCCAGGCATTCTTGTCGACAAACATCCGTGCGGTTTCATCATCCATCAGATGCGCATGTTCGATACAGCCCACGCCTACGTTGAGCGAGCGTTGCACGGTGTTCGGCGCATAGGCATGCACGGTCATATAGGTGTTCCAGTCGCGCGCCACGTCATTGGCGGCGCGGATTTCGCTTTCGTCGAAAGTCGACATATCGAGCGGGCTGCGCGGCGATGAAACACCGCCGCCGCCGACCAGCTTGATCTGCGACGCGCCTTGCATCAACTGCTCGCGCACCCGCATCTTGAGGCTGCCCGCATCGTCCACGATGGCGGCGCCGCCAATCTTTTCGCCGAGGCTGAGTTCTTTTCCGCTGCGTGGAACCTCGAAAGGCATTCTAAGATCGCCATGTCCGCCCGTCGTGGTGATCATCGCGCCGGAAGGATAAATACGCGGCCCCGGAATAATGCCGTTATCAATCGCCTGTTTGAAAGTAAAAACCGGTCCACCCATATCGCGAACCGTCGTAAAGCCGCGCTCAAGCGTGCGTACGGCTTCTGCCGTCGAGGATGCGAATATGCCTGCGGGATCGCCGGTCAGCAGCACGTTCAACGGAACGGCCGCATAGAGCGTGTGCCAATGCGCGTCGATCAGGCCCGGCATGAGAACGCGCCCGCCGCAATTCACCACGGTCGCGCCTTCGGGCGGCGCGCTGTTTGTGGTATCCACCGCGACGATCTTGTTGCCCTCGACCAGAATCTGGACATCGTCGCGCAGGCTGTCCGACTTGCCGTCAAACAGTTTGACCTGTCGGAACAGAACCTTGGCAGCTGCGCCGGTGGTCTGGGCACGGAGTTTCTTCGGAGTGGCGGCAGCGATCGCCGTTGCTCCGAGCCCAGCAAGGAAAGAGCGGCGTGAAAAACTGTCCAACCGGCGGGAAACCTGTTGCAAGGCGGGGCTGAAACAGGAGCAGCCGGAGCCGTGGACGAAGGATTGATATTTTTGTCCCAGCCGAAACATAACGGTTCCTCCTCTGTTACCGGAATGGCAAATTACGATAGAATTGAACGCTATGCGGATACAGAAAACTCTATGTAGATCAGTATTGGAGAGTCAATATTTATGAATAATTCTGCATTTTATTCTTTTGATTGCATCAATGCTAGGTTGCGTCTGTTTCCGTTAGCAGCGGCTCTTCGTTCGACATCAGCGCGGCAATCCACGCGGTAGAGGGCGAGGCTGCGCAATAGACGATGACGGCGATGAGGATCGGGACGCCGATGAACGCGCCCGCAATGCCCCACAGGAAGCTCCAGAAAAACACTGCGAATATTACCGCGAAGGGCGAGACCGACAGAGATGCACCGGCCAGCCGGGGTTCGAGATAGCTTCCGATCACAAACTGGATGACGTTGAGGCTGAGAAACACCACCAGGGCGAATTGCCAGGAGTCGAACTGGACGATGGCGAACAGCGTCGGCAAGGTCGTTGCAAAAAGCGGCCCCAGCACCGGAATATAGTTGAAGGAGAAGGCGATTGCGCCCCAGGCAGTCGCCAGTTCCAGACCTGCCCCCAGCGCAAACAACCAGACGATGAGGCCGGTGAGGACACTGGCAAAGGTGCGCACCAGCATATAGCGCCGCAGTTTGGCGCCGATGATGCGGTCGCAGAGCAGGATCGTCTTGCCATAGGGCTGGGCGCGGGGCGAGGTGAGGCGCTTGTTGAAGTCATCCACTTCTAAAAGGCCCAGCATCAGGAAGATGAAGACGAGAAGCAGAAAGCCGGCAAAGCTGTTTAGCCGTCCCGCCATGCCCTGCATGAAACGAACCGCCCACAGAACATCAAAACGGTCGGCCAATGGCCCGACGAGCGCAATGCCATGCTCTTCAAGCCAGCCGGTCCAGCTGAGATAGATGGCCTGCAAACGGTCGGCATTGATGAAGAACCAATGCCCGAGTTTGCTGACGCCCCAGACTAGTGATGAGCCGACAACGATCATCACGGCCATGGAGACCGCCAGCGTTATCAGCAGGGCAAGGCCGCGCCGCATATAGCGCTGCAGAACAGACTGGCACGGCCAGACCATGGCGATGATGAACAGCGAAAAGACCAGCGGCGCGAACACCGACTGTGCCACATACATCAGGGCAAGGACCAGTATGGCCGGTACGATGATACCGAAGGTCCGCGTGCTTTCTATCATGCGAGGCGCACCTCGCCATGGGTTGGCGGGGTGCAAAAGCAAATCCGGCCCGTGAGACAGAGACCCGCCATGACGGGCGCTCAGTAATCGACGGCGTCGCGGATGATCGGGCAGGTCATGCAATGGCCGCCGCCGCGTCCGCGTCCAAGTTCTGCG
>JAEXXS010000426.1 GCA_023451915.1 Pseudomonadota bacterium
GCCTTCGGCATCTTCATGACGCCGGTGTTCTATGTGCTGATCCGCAAGTTGAGCGGCGAGCGTGCGCTCAAGCATTCGGGCGCGAAGATCGAAGCACCGCATCTGGTGCCGGGCGAGTGATCGCAGCCTGCAGCAAGATGAGGGCCGGATCACTCCGGCCCTTTTTCTATGCGTTACTGATTATCGTTGAAGGCGCGGATGATTGCGTCTTTCGAACTGCCATTGGCGATAAGCGCCGCCAGCAGAATGCGCGCCTGACCGGGGCGAAGCGTGCGGGCATGGATCGCGCCTGCCGCCGCAAGATCGTGTCCGCCGCCGCCGCCGCCATAGCCCGGCGTCAACAGACCTTTGGGAACGCGGCTCGATACCACGACCGGGACGCCCCGTTCGGTGCAAAGCTTGACGGCTTTGACAATATCCGGCGTCGCATTGCCGGAGCCGAGCGCCGCCAGAACAATACCGCGCGCACCTGCTGCGAGACTTGCCGCGATGTGGGTCGCATCGCCGCCGGGATAGATAGCAACCGTGTCGATGCGGTTATCGCCGACCGCGGACGGTAGCTTCACATCCGGCAGCGTATCCAGCACACGCGCTGAACGAAACGCATCGGCGCTGTCGCTGCTGGCCTTATAGGCCCCCCATGCAGGCAGAACCCGCCCGCCAAAAGCGATCAGCACGCCGCGTGCGGCGTTGCCCGGATCCATGGCGAGCCTGACCGCATTGGCCAGATTGGCAGGGCCGTCGGCGTGCGGACTATCCGCTGTAAATTGTGCGCCGGTGAAGATGACCGGCTTTGCAAGCCGGTGCTGGAGCTGCACCAGAAGCGCGGTTTCCTCCATGGAGTCGGTGCCATGCAGGACGACAACGCCGTTGATGTCGGCATTCTCCAGCGCTTTGCCGACCGCATCGCTGACATGCTGCATGTCGGCCAGCGTGAGCAGCGAGGAATCCTTCTCCATCAGGTCGATGGGGCGCAGATGGGCATTGAGATCGGGCAAAAGCGCGAGCAGGTCTTCGCCGGACAATGTCGGCGTGCTCGCGCCATTTTCACCGCGTTTGCTTGCAATGGTGCCCCCGGTGGCGATGACCGCCACCACGGGCTTGATCGGCGCTATATTCACGTGTCCCTCACTTGCTCAATGTGCCAGCGTCTATAGCACGTTCTTGAGCAAGTCGATGGATACGGTCGCGCATCAGATACCACCCGATGATCAGGACCGGGATGATGATCAGCAGCGAGGCGATGGTCATGGTGCCGACCGGATAATCAAATGCCATCAGCACCAGCACGCCGAGCAGGAAAGCAAGCGTCAGGATGCCCGTATAAGGCGCGCCGAACATCTTGAAATCCGGGCGGGTAATCTCACCCCGCCGTGCCATATACCAGAGCTTCAGCTGGCAGAGGACGATCACGCCCCATGCAGTGATGATGCCGAGCGCGGAGAGATTGAGCGCAATTTCGAAGGCATCCGAAGGCACGAGGGCATTGAGAATGACGCCGATGACCGTCACGACGGCGGTAACCGCGATGCCGATAAAGGGCACCCCGTTTTTGTTCATCTTGGCCAGAGCCGATGGCGCCGAGCCCGAAACAGCCATGGAGTGCAGAATGCGACCTGTCGAATAGAGCCCCGCATTGAGCGAGGAGAGAACCGCCGTCAGCACCACGAGGTTCATGATGATATCCGCACCTTCAAACCCGATCTTGCTGAAGAAGGTGACGAACGGGCTTTCTCCAGCGGAATAGGCCGTATAGGGCAGCAGCAGTGAAAGCAGCAGAACCGAGCCGACATAGAAGACGAGCAGACGGAAGACGACAGTGCGGATTGCGCCCGGCATCACCTTGCGCGGGTCTTCGGTCTCGCCAGCTGTGGTGCCGATCAGTTCAATGGAGGCATAGGCGAAGACAACGCCCTGTATGATGACGAAGGCCGGCAATATGCCGTTCGGGAAGAAGCCCCCGCTATCGGAGATGATGCTGAAACCGGCGGCATGGCCGTCAATCGGCGTGCCGGACACGACAAAATAAATGCCGACCGCCAGAAAGATGACCAGCGACGCCACCTTGATGACGCTGAACCAGAATTCCATTTCGCCGAAGACTTTCACCGACATCATGTTCATTGCAAGCACGATGAAGAGGGCGGCGAGCGCAAACATCCACTGGTCGACCCCTTGCAGCCAGGGCACATAATGCTTGAAGAAATTCATATAGAGCGCCACGGCGGTCACATCGGCCACCGAAGTCATCGCCCAGTTCATCCAATACATCCAGCCAGCCGCAAAGGCCAGTTTTTCGCCGTAGAACTCACGGGCATAGGAGACGAATGAACCGGAGCTTGGCCGATGCATGATCAGCTCGCCCAAAGCGCGTAAAACCAGAAAGGCAAAGAAGCCGCAAAGCGCATAGATAAAAATAAGCGAAGGCCCGGCTTCCGCGAGACGACCGCCTGCGCCGAGAAAAAGCCCGGTTCCGATTGCGCCACCAATCGCAATCATCTGGATTTGCCGGGGCTTCAGCGCCTTGTGATAGCCGGTGTCTTCTTCAACGAATACTTCAAGTTCCGCCGGACTGGCATTTACGGCTTCAATCGACATTGCATCTCCCTGAGCGTGCGTTTCGACAGGACCATTCGCGGCATGAAGCGCCACTTAGAGGCATGCTGCTGGTCATCAAATGCGAGAAGGGTGATATTGCACCCTAATATGAGGGTAATCTGTAAAGCTGTATGACAGGTAATCCGGCGCTATAACGCATACTGAAAAGGACGCGTCAACCCTTTCAGGCGCACCCTTGCCGACCCGGCTAGAGTATTTCCAGCAAAAGTGCGTAGGCGTTTAGCGCCGGATAATGCGTAAAAACAAATAGATAGAGCTGTTTCCCGGTTCCGGCTTAACCGGAACCGCTCTAAGAGTGCGGTGTTTCTTGGAACAATGAATATCTTTTTGAAAATAAGCCGTTAGCTTTCGGCTTTTGGTCAAAAAGTGTCTTAGTGGCAATTATCCACAGGCTCACATAAAAATGAAGCTTGTGTCTGATTTGCAGTCAAGCTGATCGCTTAAGCGGCGCTCTTTCCCGTGATGGCGTTGACCGCAGTTTTGACCTTGCTCAGATGCGTCTCCATGGCGGCGCGGGCGTCCGCTTCGCAACCGGCGGCGATGGCGTCGACAATCTGGCGGTGTTCGATATTGGAGGCTTCGCGTCGGTCTGCCATGAGATTGATGAGCTCGGATTGCTGCACGAGCGCATCGCGCGCATCGGCGACGATCTTGGCGAAAAGCGTATTGCCGGAGGCGACGGCTATGGCGCTGTGAAACTCGGAATCGAGCAACTCCCATTTATGCGGGTCGGTCTGCCGGTCCATCTTGTCGCAAAGGTCGAGCAAATGGGCGAGTTGCTCTTCACTCCGACGAAGCGCCGCCCAGCCTGCCGCCGGAACCTCTATATAAGGGCGCGCTTCAATCAGGTCCCGCGCGGAATAGCCGCCATAGAGCAGTTCTGTTGCAGGCGTTGCGTTCAATATGTAAGTGCCGCTGCCGGTGCGGGTCTGGGTGAGGCCGAGCGTTTGCAGCGAGCGGAGCGCCTCGCGCACGATGGGGCGGCTGACACCGAACCGGTCCGCCAGTCGCGCCTCTGAGGGCAGGCGCGTGCCGACCGGAAGGCGACCGGATATGATCGCCGACCGTATGTCGTCGAACACGACTTCGGCGGCGTTCTTCCGGTTGATCGGACCTGTTTCCGATAGCCAGTCGGCCAATTCACTCATGCCCCCAGCCTCCGTTCATTGCCATGTCGCTGTCAACTGTCGAATAAGCTGCTAAGCAATTCTGGGAGTATTATCAATCCCGGCGGGCGAAACGTGCTGCTGCGAGCGATGCCGCAAAGGCGATGGCCAGCATGGCAAAGGTGAACTCCGTCACCGCGTTCCAGCCTCCGCTGATCCAGAAAATGCCGCCTGCGGAACCTGCAATGCTGGAGCCGAGATAATAGGCCAGGAGGTATAGCGACGATGCGTGCCCCTTGGTGTGGAGCGCCAGCCTTCCGACCAGAGCGCTGGCGACCGAGTGGCTGACGAAGAAACCGACGGTCAAAAACACGATGCCGGTAATGATGACGGGCAAAGGCGCAAACAGTGTCAGCAGCACGCCGGTCGCTTCAAGGCCGAGGCCGATGGGAAGGACGATGAAATGGCCAAGCCTGTCGCCCATGCGGCCCGCGATCCATGATGCGGCGATGCCGAACAGATAGACTGAGAAGATTGCACCGAGCGCCGTCTGGCTCAAACTATAGGGTGCGGCGACCAGGCGGAAACCGATATAGTTATAGATCGTCACGAAGGAGCCCATGACGAGGAAGCCGATGGCGAACAGCAGCGGCAAAGCCGGATTGCGGATATGGCCGATCCAGGCGCTGAGGTGAAATCGCGCATTCAGTCCTGGTCGCGGGGTGAAATTCTGCGAAGCGGGCAGAAGCATCAGAAAGCCGATGGCCGAGGCAAGGCCGAGCAGCCCCATGCCTGCAAGCCCAACGCGCCAGGAGAAAAATTCCGCCAGCGTTCCGGTGATGACGCGGCCCGCCATACCGCCAAAAGCGTTGCCCGCAATATAGAGGCCCATGGATGCGCCAAGGCCGCGCGGGTCGATTTCCTCGGCAAGATAGGTCATGGCAACCGCTGGAACGCCGCCGAGCAAAAGGCCCTGCAAGGCGCGCAGGGCCAAAAGCATATGCCAGTCCGGCACAAGGGCAGCGGCAATGGTGCAAAGGGCTGAGCCCAGCAGGGAGGCGAACATCAGCGAGCGGCGGCCAAAGCGTTCGGAAACGATCGCTGCGAAGAAAATGGCAAAAGCGAGAAAGCCGGTCGAAACGGAAAGCGACAGTGAACTTGCCGCAGGCGTGATGTTGAAATCATGCGCGAAGAGCGGCATCAGCGGCTGCACGCAATAGAGAAGCGAGAAGGTTGCAAAGCCTGACAGGAACAGCGCGACGCTGGCATTGCGAAACGCAGGCGTGCCCTTGACCAGATAGTGCTTTTCTTCAGGCGCCGCCCCGGATGATTTTGGAGCAGTTACCAGTTTGAGGATGCCGTCTGCTGTTCTAACGCTATCGAGACTGCGTTCCTGGACGCGGGACATGACTTTGCCTTTTCAAAACCTCCCGACCCTTGATCTAGTCAAAAGCGCATCATTTGTCTAATATATGGAACAGACGAGTGTGATATGTTTTGGATATACCGATGGAACTGCGCCACCTTCGATATTTTCTCGCCGTCGCCCATGAGGGCAATTTCACACGGGCCGCAGCCAAACTCGGGATCGGCCAGCCGCCCTTGAGCCAGCAGATCCGCGATCTTGAAAATGAGATCGGCGTTGCTCTTTTTCATCGGGTTCCCCATGGGGCGGAATTGACGGCGGCGGGCACGGCCTTTCTTGACGAGGCGAAGGCGGCAGTCGCTGCAGCGGAGAAAGCCAAACTCGCCGCGCAAAGCGCGGCGCGCGGCGAGACAGGGCGTCTGGCGCTGGGTTTCACGGCGTCGTCCGCCTTCAATCCGGTGGTCAGTGGCACGATCAGGCAGTTTCGCGCCCGCTGGCCGGAGGTGCGGCTGACGCTGACCGAGATGAATACCAGTCTTCTGATGGACCGGCTCGTGCGCGGGGAGGTCGATGCGGCGTTCATTCGGCCCGGTCTGGAAAACCCCAAGGATGTACGGATGAAGCGCCTGGCCGATGAGCCGCTGGTGAT
>JAEXXS010000428.1 GCA_023451915.1 Pseudomonadota bacterium
GGCAGCACGAAGGGCACACCGCGCGCAGGCGGCACCCCTACCCGCAGCGCGCATTCATAAACCCGCTCCAGCCGTTCATCGGTCAGTGCCTCTTGCGGGGAGCCGATCGTATCGAGCCTGCCCTGACACATCACTGCTATCCGGTCGGCGAACATAGCCGTCAGATTGAGATCGTGCAAAATGGCGATTACGCCGCCGCCTTCGGCGGCAAAATCCCGCGCGATTTCCATCACGACAATCTGGTGCCGGATATCGAGGCTCGAAATCGGCTCATCGAGAAAAAGAAAACGCGCAGAGCCGTCAACGACCGGCTTCCAGACCTGGCATAACACCCGGGCGAGCTGAACTCGCTGCTGCTCGCCGCCCGAAAGCTCCTGATAGAGCCTGCCGCCGAAGCCGCCAAGGTCCACTCGCTGCAAGGCGAGATCTGGCAAGCCGACCTCCAGATCACGCGACAGGCCGCTATAGCCGCCTGTCAATCCGATGCCGACGATTTCACGTACTGTGAAGGGAAAAGACAAGGCGCTGGCCTGCGGCAACACCGCACGACGCGCCGCCATTTCCCATGGTTTGAAATCCGCAAATGACCGTCCGTCCAGAAAGGCATCGCCCGTAAAGGGCACATCGCCTGAAAGAGCGCGCAAAAGTGTCGTCTTGCCCGATCCGTTGGGACCGACAATTGCCGTCACCTCTCCGGCGCACGCCGTGAAATTGATGTTTTCGATGATCGACTTGCCCGAGAGACTAACGCTGAGTGCTTTGGTTTCAATCATGCCAGTTTCACAGATCAAGAAGGCCGCGCTGGCGCAGCAATATCCAGAGGAAGAACGGCTCGCCGCACATGGCGGTGATGATGCCGATGGGCAGTTCCGCCGGTGCAACGATGGTGCGGCTGACCGCATCGGCCAGCAAAAGAAGAATAGCGCCCAAAAGCGCCGATGCAGGCAGAAGATAGCGGTGATCCGGGCCGATGCTGAGGCGCAGCATATGCGGCACCACGATACCGATAAAGCCGATACCACCCGCTACCGCAACTGTCGCGCCAGTAGCCGCAGCAACGGTGACGATGGCGACATTCTTGATGCGTTGCACCGGAATACCAAGGTGCCCCGCAGCGGCTTCACCCAGTGCCAGAGCGTTGAGACCGCGCGCCAGCATCGGCGCTGCAATCAGCACCACGGCGATGATCGGCCCTGCGGCGACGATCTTGCTCCAGGTCGCACCCGCAAGGGAACCAAGGCCCCAAAAAGTCAGGTCGCGCAATTGCTGGTCATCGGCCATATAGACCATAACGCCGGTCGCAGCCCCCGCCAGTGCGCCAAGCGCGATGCCCGCCAGAAGCATGGTGGCAACAGAGGTGCGGCCGCGCCGGGTCGCCACCCGGTAGAGCAACAAGGTTGTGGCAAGCCCGCCGAAGAAGGCGGCCAATGGCAGCGCATAGATGCCCAAAACCGCGATAACCGGCGCCAGAACGCTGCCACGGAGCACAATCGTCGACACCGCGCCCAGACTTGCGCCCGAGGCCACGCCCACCAGACCGGGATCCGCCAGCGGATTGCGGAACAGGCCCTGCATGACGGCACCGGACACGGCAAGCCCCCCACCGATCAACATGCCGAGGACAATGCGCGGCAGACGGATTTCCATGATAATCAGATGATCACGCTGAAAGGTCTCCGCCCCTTCGCCGCCCGCAAAGCCGCGCAGCAGCGTGAGAACGGAAGCATCTGAAGCGCCTGCCGTGAGGCTGAACAAAGCCGTCAGGCACAGGGCAACGCCAAGGACGACCAGCACGATGCGGGCGCGGTGCGTGCGATCCCCCGCCTTCGCGCCGGTTGCGCCGGCGTTCTTCCAACTGTTTCCGGCTCGATGACGCATGGTGAAGGGCTCTTCGCCTGCCACACCGCCTTGGCTGGTCATGTGCTTATTCCTCTTGTCGGATACGTGATCCGATTATTGGCTTGCTGGCGCGCCATAAAGTTTTGCCGACAATTCACGAATGGCGGCACCTGTGCGCGGGCCAAAGCCCAGCAGATAGAGTGCGTCCATGGCGACCACATTTTTAGTGCGTCCGGCAGGCGTACTGGCAATGGCTGGATTTTTCAGAAGGTCATCCGGGCCGAGACCGTCGCCAGCATTGTTCATCATCAGAACCATATCCGGTGCGGCCTTGCCGATGGCCTCATCGGTCAACTGCTTGTAGCCCCGATATTCGGTAATGACGTTCACACCGCCTGCAAGCTTGATCATACCGTCAGCCGCTGTGCCCGTTCCAGACGCCATCAGATGTCCGCCAGCGCCGCTCAACACGAACAACACGCGCTTCCGCTGCGCATGCGAAGCAGCGGCCTTTTCGGCAGCCTGAAGGTCGCTCGCAACACTCTCCGCCAGCACCTTGGCTTTGTCTTCAAGACCAAGCGCCTTGCCGACCGCCTCGATCTTCGCAATGACGCTTTCGCCGGTATAGTCTTCCGGCACGATAACCATCGGCACGGAAGCTTTCTTCAAGACGTCCAGCGTGTCCTGCGGCCCGCTGCCCTGAATGAGCAGGATGCCGGTCGGATTGACCGACAGCACCCCTTCCGGCGCGAGCTGGCGCATATAACCGACATCCGGCAATGCTTCCGCTGCCGCCGGATAGGTGCTGGTCTGGTCGCGGGCGACAAGCATCTTTTCCGCGCCAAGCGCATAGACGATCTCCGTCAGCGGCCCGCCGACAGAGACAATACGTGATGTATCGGCAAACCGCTCCACGGTATCCGCGCCGGCAATGCCGGTGGCCAATGACCAAGCCAAAGCGGCGACAGCCCCAACGCGCATGAAACGTGCTGAAATGACAGACATGATGCGCGTCCTATGCAGCGGTCGACCGGGGAAGACGCGGCAGATTTTCAGCAATCATGCGCCAATCCGCCAGTTCCGCCTCACCTTCATGACGCTCACCGAAGAACTGCACGATCAGTTCGCCCTGGGCGTCATAAGCTTCCAGCGAGGTGACGTGACCGTCCTTGGTCGGCTTGCGCACGACCCAGGCATCTGCAATGTGATCAAGACGCAGATGCATGTGGAAGGTCGGATCGAGCACATTGAGCCACGGGCCCATCATCTTGATCTCATGGATCGGGCCGGTATGGATCTGGATGCAACCACGACTGCCGACAAAACACATGATTGGCAACTGCTGCTGCACGGCGTGATTCATCATCGCTTCCACGGATGAAAGATCAACGCGCCATGCGAAATCCTGCCCGGCAAGATGCACGGCCTGATGGCGGTCAACGCCAAAATCCTTCAGCAGCCCGATGAACTGATGCACATCGGTCAAAGCGCTCCAGCGCTCGCGGAAGGCATCGGTATCGACAAGCGCGACATTGGCCTTTTCACCTTTCGGCGCAATCGCGGTCGTTTCGATAGAACCCGACTGGTCATCGAGCAGAAGTTCGGTGACGAGCGCCTCATAGGCTGCAACATCGGATGCCGGGCGCAGATGAATCTTGTGCACCGCCTCACCGGAAGCATCGAAGAACTGAAGGCTGCGACGCACTTCTTCGCCATCCTTCTTGCGAACGGCAAAACCGTGCACCCAATGCTTTGGAAAAATACGCAGGTCGATCTGCTTTCCAAGCACGATTGACGCATGCGGGCTCCAAACGGCCTTTTCAAACGGTCCGATCTTTTCGTGCACCACGCTTTCATTGCGCGTCAGCGCCATAATTTCGCCGAGGCTGGAAGCCCGGCTGAGCAAAGTCTCGACATCCGCGCGAATGCGGCGGGCCGAGATGGCGGCATCATCGTCGAGACCGCAATGGGCGGCAACGAAATCAGCTTCTGAAATACCGAGGCTCTGCGCGAAATCGCGTTCGCGCGCCTTCGGGTTTTCTGCCCGTGCCTGGAGAATCTGCTCTGGGGAGGGCTTGGAATGTTGCGTCATGAGTGTCGTGCCTATTTGTTCAAAATGAGCTTGCCTTGGCGGGTAATCTTGAGGCGATAGAGCGACCCGCCATGCTCTATGCCTACCTCGCGGGAACCGTCGAAAAGTTCGCGGCTGCCATAAGTCTTGATCTGGGGTTCTTTCAGGGTCGCGCGAATCGGCGGCACTGGACGCTCGCCGGTGCTATCGCCAGCGGAATCGTCGATCATGCGGTTGGCAGAATGGTCGGCGGCATGCCCGCGGGGCACACGCACTTGCATGTCTATATGAATACGCCTGTTCATTTTCCTGCCCTGACTTTGACCCGAAAGCTTCGCGGGGAACCCGTTTTTCACAAACCCACATCCGCCTGTTGTGGCGAAATTGATTTGTTGACATCGTTAGTCATGTTTACTAATCACTGCATTACTGGATTAATCGAGTCAAGTTTAAATCTTGCCCTTCCAGCGCAAGCCACGAAGAATTCGTCTTCGCCAGCCAGCTGAGCTGCTTCCAGATTGGAGGCATTCTAAACAATTGAATTTTCGAGGCTTTCCTGCCGTGTCTCAGGTCGGTGGGAGCACACTTGCGCAGAGGAAACACAGCAATGCGGGCGACTGGTGGGGTACACAAGCGTTCATTCTTAGCGAGCAGCGGACTCGCCGTTATTCTTGTCGCGATGGCGTCGCAGTCATTGGCGCAGCAGCAAAATACGAACGAAGGCGAAACCGACGTCAAGCTGAAGACGATCACCGTCAGAAGCGGTGGCGCCAAGGGTGATGCGCCCTACAATACGCCCGCCGCAGTCAGCACTGTTTCCAGTGAAGAGCTTCGCCGCAACGGCGATGTGAAGCTGGACGACGTGCTGCGCGACAAGCCGGGCGTATTCACCCGCATGAACGGCTCGCAGCCCGGTGTTGCGGTCAATATTCGCGGCTTTGAAGGGTCCGGACGCGTCAATATGATGGTCGATGGCGTTCGCCAGAACTTCCGCTTCACCGGCCATGAGGCGCAGGGCTTCACCTATGTCGATCCCAACCTTCTCGCCGATATAAACATTTCGCGTGGTGCTGTGACCGGTGCCGGTGGTGGCGCGCTTGCAGGCAGTGTCAATTTCCGCACGCTCGGCGTGGACGACATTGTCCGTCAGGGTCAGCAATATGGCGTCCTCGGACGCGCCTCATGGGGGAGCAATGGCGTCGGTTTCTCTGAAATGCTGGCTGCGGGTGCGCGGGTCAATTCCATGGGCGTAGCCGCTGCCATCAGCCGCCGCGATTCCAACAATTACAAGAATGGCGATGGCATCGAACAGCCGGATACCGGTCAGGAACTAACCTCCGGCCTCGTCAAGACCGAGTTCGGCTTCGGCGAAGATCACAAGCTGTCGCTGGGCGGTGTTTTCTATAACAACGATTTTGGTGCAAATTCCTACGACCAGAACGTCAAGAACAAGACGTTCACGGCCAATTACAGCTACAATCCGTCGGATAACGACTTGGTCGACCTGCGTGTCAACGCCTATTACAACCGCCTCGACATGACCTATTACAACAGCCTGTCCACGGGCCGTGCTGGCGCATCGACGGGCCGCTCCATCACCGACAAGGGCTATGGTTTCGATATTTCGAACACATCGCGCTTCAATCTTGGTGAAGTGGGCGTCAAGTGGAACTACGGCGTTGAATATTTCCGCGACAATGTTTCGGGCGACAATACCGGCGTCAATCCGGCTGATGGTCGTAGCAGCAATGGCGCTGTATTCACCGAAGCCACATTCAGTTATGGCATCGTAGACCTGATCGGCGGCCTGCGTTACGACTTCTTCAACACTTCGGGCAATGCCGATACGGGACTGGCTAACTTTGGAAATGACGGTCTTTACGATGTTGATATTTCCAAGCAGCGCCTTGATCCGAAAATCACGCTGGCGGTGAATGCCACCGACTGGTTGCAGCCTTATGTAACCTATTCCCAGACCATGCGTGCACCGACATTGCAGGAAACCATGCTGGGCGGCACCCACCCCGGCTCAACAAGCGTCAGCTTCCTGCCCAATCCGGCGCTTTCGCCTGAAACCCAAAAGGGCTGGGAAATCGGCGTCAACGTCAAGAAAGACGATCTGTTTCTCGCCGGGGACTCGTTCCGCCTGAAAGCCGATTACTACGACATGGATGTCGAGGATTACATCATATCGGCATTCAATCCCGTCTACCGCAAGTCCCAGTTCGTGAATGTCCAAGGCACTTCGCAGGTGCGCGGCTTTGAACTGGAAGCGATGTATGACGCCGGAATGGCCTTCGGCGGCGTCACCTATACCCACTCGAAATCGGACCTTCCGGCTCAAACGGCAGGCCTCGGCGCGGGTCAGTATATGCCGGACGACATATTCTCCGTCAGTGGCGGCGCTCGTTTCCTCGAACGCAAGCTGACGGTTGGCGGTCGCTACTCCTATGTTTCGGGCGGCGATACCGTCGGTTACACGGGCGTTACCCAGTCCGACAGCTATGGCCTCGTGGATGTGTTTGCCAATTACAAGTTCACCGACAACGTCGATCTGACATTGAAGGTCAATAACCTGTTCGACAAAAGCTACACGCCCTTCATGAGCACGTCGGGCTCCGGTCAGGGCCGTACGTTCCTCGTGGCGACACAGTTCCAGTTCTAGAGCGGTTCCGGTTGAAACGGAATCGAGGAACCGCTCTATCTGTTTGTTTTTACGCATTATCCGACGCATCGAAGCGGGATCAGAAATCAGTCCAGTGGACTGATTTCCCCGCGTAGGCGCTTCGCACTTTTGCTGGAAATGCTCTAACCGTCGCATCTTTGAAGGCTGGGCAACCTCTGACCGCGGCTTCGGCCTTCAGATCCCGAGATGCGACACGGCGCGTGCGGTCTTGACCCCGCACGCGCCGGAAATTCGAATTCAGCTTTCTGGCCATGCTGGGTAGAAAACCCATATAGTTGTTTAAAGCCAGTCCAACCCCCATGGAAAAGGATGAGCCATGTTCATAGCCATGAATCGCTTCAAGGTGCGCATAGGCAGCGAAGCCGATTTCGAAGCCATCTGGAAAAACCGCGATTCCACACTTTCAGAGCTTCCGGGCTTCGAAACCTTCCACCTGCTGCGCGGCGCGACCAATGAAGAGGAAGGCTATACGCTCTATGCTTCCCATACGGTCTGGCGCAGCCGTGAAGACTTTGTCTTCTGGACCAAGTCGGAACAGTTCCGCGAGGCGCATCGCAATGCCGGAACCAATAAGCCTCTCTATCTCGGACCACCGCAGTTCGAAGGCTTCAGCGCCGTCGAAGGCGCGTAGTCTTTCGATCATAATCTTAGATCACCGTTTCACTCCGGTCGAATTGTGCTCCAAGCCATTGCCACGCCCATCTTTTCCACATGGTGCGGCGAAATGGCGCATCCTTTGTCGGCGGCACTTTTACGTCGTCGCCGACGATGCATTTGAGCACCCAATTCTTGTGTAAACATGGGGAGTTAACTCATATTTAGAACAATTCTAAGTTATTGTTATTTAGAACATTTCAAAAACATAGAATTTGACAGATAGCCTGCTCCCCAGCCATAACCTGACCTAGTTTGGTGAGTTTAACAGACCACCTCAATAGACCTTTAATGTTCGGGCCTTTAACCCTTGCAATTGGAGGAACCATTGTCCGGTTCATCTTGGCCTTGCGCCACCAGAAAAATAACGCTGCGCGTTTCCAGCAGCAGTCTTGAAGTAGAAGTACCGGACAATCAGGTAGACTTCCTCCATTTTTCCCATTCCGCATCGGATTTTTACTGCCAGAATGGCATGGGAGCATTCGTCTCATGCTAGTTTGCAGCTGTAACGTCATTACCGATAAAGATATTGAAGCCGTTGTTATCGAACTTCTCGATCAAGACTGCTGGCAGCTTATTGTTCCCGGCACCGTCTATAATGCCATGGCCAAGCGCGGTCGCTGCTGCGGCTGCTTCCCAAACGTCGTAGAAACGATCATAAGGGTGACTGAAGAGTATCATCTTCGTCACAACCAAATGGACGAAAACGTCATCCAGTTCATGGATCGTGTACGTTCTCTACGCGACAAATTCGGGAGTTCATGGAATGAAAGGCGAACCAAAGGTCATCGAGCGGCTTAACGAGGCTCTGTTTCTGGAGCTCGGCGCTGTCAACCAGTATTGGTTGCACTACCGCCTGCTGAACGACTGGGGTTTCACGCGTCTTGCCAAGAAAGAGCGCGAAGAATCCATCGAAGAGATGCATCACGCTGACAAGATCATCGACCGCATCATCTTCCTCGAAGGTCACCCAAACCTGCAGACTCTCGCACCGCTGCGCATCGGCCAGAACGTCAAGGAAGTTCTGGAAGCTGATCTTGCTGGTGAATATGACGCCCGCGCTTCCTACAAGAAGTCGCGCGAAATCTGCGATGAGCTCGGCGACTACGTTTCCAAGCAGCTTTTCGACGAGCTTCTGGCAGACGAAGAAGGCCATATCGACTTCCTCGAAACCCAGCTCGACCTGCTGGCGAAAATCGGTGAAGAGCGCTACGGCCAGCTGAACGCCGCTCCTGCGGACGCAGCCGAATAAGCCTGTTCTTCCAGGTGCTCCGAAGCCGGGACCTCCAGTCCCGGCTTTTTTATTGCCGCCATGCGGCACCCCCTCATGGCATCCAAGCTTTACCTTTGCCCCTTTGTCGTGGTATTGCGCGCGCAATTTCCGAAATTTGCAAGGTTCCCCCCAATGAGCGCACCGCGCGTCAGTTTCGTTTCACTTGGCTGCCCGAAGGCGCTGGTCGATTCCGAACGCATCATCACCAGCCTCCGCTCGGAAGGCTATGAAATCTCCCGCAAGCATGACGGCGCCGATCTGGTGATCGTCAA
>JAEXXS010000443.1 GCA_023451915.1 Pseudomonadota bacterium
GCCGGTCTCTGACGGCTATTTCATCATCGCTTGCGGAAATGACGGCCAGTTTGGCCGCCTGGTCGGTCTGTTGGACCTTGCAGAGCTTGCGAGCGACGAGCGCTTTGCGACCAATGCCGCCCGCGTCGCCAACCGAACGGCGCTAACGGAGCTTCTGGAAGAGCGCACGCGGCAATGGAAGCGCGACGACCTTCTGGCGCGACTGGAAAAGATTGGCGTTCCTGCAGGGCCGATCAACTCGGTCGCCGATGTGTTCGCTGATCCGCAATTCATCGCGCGCGGGATGAAGATCGATCCGCAGGGCGTGCCCGGATTGCGCACGCCGATCCGCTTCTCGGATGCGGAACTTAAAATCGACCATCGCTCACCCAATCTGGGAGAACACAGCGAAATAGTCCGCTTTGAACTGGATCGGAAATGAAATGATCAACCCCGCTCAGGCGGGGTTTTCTTTTTGCTGGAGAAGCACTTTCTGAAGCCGGAAAAACAAAAACGCCCGAAAGGGCGTTTGCTTAAAATCTAACGATTTCAATTCTCTAAGGAGAGAATGGTGCGGTCGAGAAGACTCGAACTTCCACGGGTTGCCCCACAGCGACCTCAACGCTGCGCGTCTACCAATTCCGCCACGACCGCCCGTGGTAGGAGCCGAATTGCTCCGGCGAGTGGGCATTTAGCAAATCACCTTGGGGTGCACAAGCCCCATCTGCATCATCAGCCAATCTTTTTCGAAAAGAATGTGAAAAACCGCATCGCCTTCACCATCACCAATGCTGGGAAGCCTTATTTTGCGGGCTTTTTCAAAGACTTCTCTCGGATGATATTTTTTCAGAAAAACTTCAAAGAGCCTGTCTTCGGAACGCCAAAACAGCTGTCCTGATCGAGAAATCGGAAGAATCGCGAATCCCAACTCCCGAAGATTCTTGAAAAATCAGCCCGCTATGCCTTGAAGGCGACGGATATCGTCCAGACGCTTGATCGTTTCGACATATCCAACATCAATTGCCTCGGAGGCGCGATGGAAATCCGCAAGGCCGATCTGGCCGACAACCGGCATCAGCGAAAGGTCCGGCGGATCACCGGCCATGCGCGCACGAGAAATGCGATCCTGAATGATATTGAAGGCGTCCATCATCACACCGGTGATTCCAAGACGCGCTTCCTTTTCGCCATGCACCGCGCCCGGCAGACCTTCCTGACGCATCTGCGCATGCTTGATGACCGCCGCGCGGCCATATTGATCGTAGTGAAGATTGACGGCCAGAACGAGCCGCTGCTCATAGGCGCGGCAAACGGAAACCGGAACAGGATTGACGAGCGCGCCATCGACCAGCACCCGCTCGTCCCAGCGCACAGGTTCGAATACGCCGGGCAGGGCATAGGAGGCGCGCATCGCGTCAACCAGTGGCCCTGACGACAGCCATATCTCATGGCCGGTACGCAATTCCGTGCAGACCGCCACAAAGGGCCGTGTGAGCTCTTCTATCCGCAGACCATCAAGATGTTCGCGCAGGCGCCCGTCAAGCTTCATGCCGCCGAAAAGACCGCTGCCACGAAAGGTAATGTCGAGGAGATTGAACATGCGACGGCGGGTGAGGCTGCGGGCGAATTCTTCCAGCTCGTCGAGCTTACCCGCCAGATAACAACCGCCGACCAGAGCGCCGATGGATGTGCCTGCAATCATTTCGATCTGGATACCGGCCTCATCCAGAGCGCGCAGCACACCGATATGCGACCAACCGCGTGCAGCACCACCGCCAAGCGCCAGCGCTATCTTGCGCGGCTCGCGCTTGATCTCCGGCTTCTCAATGACTTCCTCAGCAGGCGCTTGGACTTCTACACTCGCAGT
This sequence comes from Pseudomonadota bacterium, assembly GCA_023451915.1. The sequence goes on from JAEXXS010000443.1 coordinate 1,847, forward strand.
CCTGCGTCGTACCGCCCAGTTAAGCATCACCTCGGACACCTCGTCGTTTCGTTCAGATTAGCGAAACATGGTATCCAAAGAATAAATGCTGCGAATTGATGACGCGAGGCCTAATCGCATCATCACATCGTTTTGAAAGCGATCAATGATCGTGATCGCAAGCGCCATTGGCTTCCATTTTCAGGGTAGTTTCACCGTTGTCGGTCACCACCTGCCGATAGAAGCAAGAGCGGCGTCCGGTATGGCAGGTAGGACCATCGCCAGCGACACGCACCTTCAGCCACAACGCGTCCTGATCGCAATCAGTACGCAATTCGATTACGCTTTGCAGATTGCCGGACGTTTCGCCCTTTTTCCAAAGCGTATTGCGTGAGCGCGACCAGTAATGCGCGATCCCTGTTTCTAGCGTCAGGCGAAGCGCTTGCGCATTCATATGGGCAACCATCAGAAGGACGCCATCACGCTCGTCGGTGACAACGGCCGTAATGAGGCCGGAAGCATCAAAGCGCGGCATGAATACCGCACCTTCTTCAATCGTCTTTTTGTCAGATGGCTGGGCAGGGAAGGTCGTCATTATCTCACCTGAAACGGATAAGAGGCACGGGCTTTAAGCCACGTGCCTCCAAATATCGGAAAAATATCGGCGATGCATGCCCGAAAAGCCAAAGCCTTTCGGGAAGGTGCATTATTTGCTGCGCGACAAGGTCATGAAACGCACCTGTTCATCCACCTTGGTCTTCATCTCGCCGGTGAAGGTGGTGGTGATGGTGATCGAACCCTGCTTGCGGATACCGCGCATGGCCATGCACATATGCTCGGCCTCGATCATCACAGCAACGCCGCGCGGCTTCAGAATGGTCTGAATGCTGTCAGCGATCTGTGCAGTGATGCTTTCCTGCGTCTGCAGGCGATGCGCAAAAATATCGACCACGCGGGCGATCTTCGACAGGCCGACCACCTTGTGGTCAGGCAAATAAGCGACATGCGCCTTGCCGATGATCGGGACCATATGGTGTTCGCAATGCGAGAAGAAGGAAATATCCTTCACCAGCACCATATCATTATAACCGGCAACTTCCTCGAACACGGTGCCAAGCACTTCTTCGGGGCTCTCCGTATAACCGGAGAAAAGCTCCTTATAGGCTTTGGCAACACGCTTTGGCGTTTCCAGAAGGCCTTCGCGTTCCGGATCATCACCAGCCCATAAGAGAAGCGTGCGGACTGCCGCTTCCGCGTCGGCTTGCGTTGGCGTGCCGTGCAACGGGGTTACATTTGCCTGCTTCTTTGAAGACAGGCCGGATTCGTCATCTTCTCTGAGGATGCGCGCGTCCATCAGTATTCTCCAGTAGTCTCCTTCTCGGAGGAGACGAGTTAAACGGACAATACAACGATACGCTTTGCGAGCGGGCGATGTATTG
>JAEXXS010000013.1 GCA_023451915.1 Pseudomonadota bacterium
GAACTGGTCTATGGCGGCGTTTTCCGCATCGCAGGCATCCCGCAGGAACACATGCTGCCGCTGCTGTTCATCGAATGCCCGCGCCTGCTGTTCCCGTTCGCACGCCAGATCATTTCTGACGCAACGCGCAATGGCGGCTACCCGCCGCTGATGATCGATCCGATCGATTTCGCGCAGATGTTCCAGACCCGCATGGCTGAAGAACAGGCCAAGTCTGCTGTTAAGAGCTGAGCTTGAAAGCTTTCCAGGACGAAAAACCCGGCTTCGCAGCCGGGTTTTTTATTGTGCCTGTTCAGGCGAGGTATTTTTTCCAGATTGCCTTGTCACCCATCCGCTCGACCAGTGCGGCATGGGCTGCACGTTCGGCTTCGCTGATGCGGGGGGCAAGCGGGGCAGGGCGCGCGGGCAGCACGATGGCCGCGCTCCCGCCCGATGCGTTGGCGCTGTTCGCCCCGCCATCCATGCTCAGGCCAAGCGCTGTCTGTTTGCCGCCGATCAGCTCGATATAGACTTCCGCCAGAATCTGCGAGTCAAGCAAAGCGCCGTGTAACGTGCGGTGCGAATTGTCGATGCCATAGCGCTTGCACAGCGCATCCAGCGAATTCGGCCCCATCGGATGTTTGCGACGCGCCAGCGCCAGCGTATCCACAATGCGTTCCACGGCGATTTCCGGCTTTCCAAGTCGCTCAAGCTCGGCATTCATGAAGCCAAGATCGAACATGGCATTGTGTGCGACCAGCTTGGCGCCATCGAAGAATTCCAGAAACTCGTCCAGAATTTCCGCAAAGGTCGGCTTGTCCAGCAATTGTTCATTGCTGATACCGTGCACGGCCAGCGCTTCCGGGTGCACCTGGCGTCCCTGCGGATTGATGAATTTATGAAATGTGCGGCCTGTGGGAAACTTGTTGATCAGTTCCACGCCGCCAATTTCGATCACGCGATCCTCCAGCCTTTCCAGACCGGTGGTTTCGGTATCGAAAACGATCTCGCGCATGGAAGAACCTCTCAGAAAATGGTCCAGAACTTATAGCACAGCGCACGCCGCTATTTCGTCGCGACAGCCGGCTTTCCACTCAATTTCTGGATAATCGTCATAATCTGCTGACGCAGATTGTCAAAACTGCCGCTGGTATCGAGCACGAAATCGGCGCGGGCGCGCTTTTCGGCGTCCGGTAGCTGCCGGGCGAGAATGGCGTCGAGCTTTTCCGCCGTCATGCCGGGCCGCGCGAGAACACGGGCGCGCTGAATATCCGCAGGCGCGGAGACCACCACGATCCTGTCCACGCGCTTTTCACCGCCGGTTTCAAACAGCAGTGGAATATCGACCAGAGCGATGGCGGCACCTTGCGCTTTTGCTGCGCGCAGAAATGCTTCTTCTTCCTCGCGCACCAGCGGATGCACGATGGCTTCGAGCCTCTTCAACGCATCCGGCTTTCCGATCACCGCTGCGGAAAGTTTTACACGGTCGACCGTGCCATTTGCGACGGTTCCGGGAAAAGCCGCCTCGATCAGCGGCGCGGCGCGCCCTGAATAAAGCTGATGGACCGCGTCGTCGGCGCTGTAAACAGGAACACCCGCCTCGGCGAACATCGTGGACGCCGTGGTTTTTCCCATGCCGATGGAGCCTGTCAGTCCGAGAATGATCATAGCGCGCCAGCCTTTGCCATATCCGCCAGAATATGCTCGCGAAGCGCCGCCGTCACCTTCGGCTTTTGGCCAAACCAGCGTTCGAAGCCTGGGACCGCCTGATGCAGCAACATGCCAAGCCCGTCGACAGTCTTGAGCCCCGCATTTTCCGCCGCTTTCAGAAACGGCGTGTTGAGCGGAATATAAACAATATCCGTCGCGATGACGCCCTTCGAAGCGGCACTCAGATCGAGCGGAAACCCGCCTTCGTCGTCATGACCGCTCATGCCGAGCGAGGTGGTATTGACGATCAGCCCGGCATCGGCAACGCGTTGCTGCGCCGCGTCCCAGCCGGACGCCGAAACGGCAGAGCCGAAATGCGCGGCCAGTTCTTCCGCCCGGCTTGCCGTGCGATTGGCGATCCAGACCTTTGAAAAGCCGCGCGACAAAAGCGCATGGACCACGGCGCGGCTCGCGCCGCCCGCACCCAGAACGAGCGCCGTATCGGCATTGTCCCAGCCCGGCGCATAATCGTCGAGATTGGCGGCGAAGCCATAGGCATCCGTATTGCCGCCCCGAAGCTTGCCATCTTCAAACCACAGCGTGTTGACCGCGCCGATGGCCGTTGCGGCCGCGTCACGGCTTTCCGCCGCCGCAAAAGCCGCTTCCTTATGCGGGATCGTCACATTGCCGCCCGCAAAACCGTTAGCAGCCAGCGCTGCGGCAAAAGCGGAAAAATCCTCCGGCTTGACCTCGATCGGCGCGTAAGAGCCTTCGATACCAAGTGTTTCCAGCCAGAATCCATGGATCAGCGGCGAACGCGAATGTTTGATTGGAAAGCCGGTGACGAAAGCCTTCGGTCCCGTCACGCATGTCGTGTCAGCCATCGATAAGGTGTTCCTTGCGCAGTTCGGCAAGCAGCGGCAGCAGCGGCAGACCGACAATCGTGAAATAATCGCCTTCGATTTTCTCGAAAAGCTGGATGCCCGGACCTTCCACCTGATAAGCGCCGACGCTGGACAATGCGCTGTCGCCAACCCGGCCCAGATAGCGCCCGATAAAAGCCGGGCTTAACGCCCGCATGGTCATGCGCGCAACCGAAACGTGACGCCAGAGCGTCTCGCCGTCCTTCACCAGAACCACGGCGCTGTTGAGTTGATGCGTCTTGCCGGAAAATTGCAGAAGCTGACGCCCCGCCGCTTCCATATTGGCGGGTTTGTGGAAAATCTCGTCGCCTAGTGACAGGGTCTGGTCGCAGCCGATCACCACGGCGCCCGGGTGTTTCTCACTCACATCAAGCGCTTTGGCCTCCGCCAGAACCTGCGCCACTTCTTCCGGCGTCGCGCCCGTTTCATAAAGCGGCGCTTCGACGGCGCGCTCGTCGATATCGGCGCTTTCGCTGGAAAATTCGATGCCCGCATTTTTCAACAGCGCGGAGCGGAAAGGGCTCTTGGAAGCAAGAATGAGCCTGGTTGTCATGAGTGAGATCCTTCGTTCTTTCCAGATGGCTCTTTTCGCGCATAATCCCGCCCGAAAAGCCGTGCCTCTTTTCGGGATTATGCTCTGAGGAGCGCCAATATGGCGGCTGCCGTTTCCTCGATGGAACGGCGCGACACATCGATGATAGGCCAGCCGTGCCGGTTGCAGATGTTACGCGCATAGGCCAATTCTTCCGAAATTGACACCCGGTCCGTGTAAAGTCCCGTATCGAGCGAGGGCACACTGCCGAGAGGCCGGTTCTGGCGGATTTGCGAAATACGCTCCGCTGTCGCCACCAGCCCGACGATCAGCGGCCGCCTGGCCGTGAACAGGACTTCCGGCACTGGAATGCCGAGCACAATTGGGACATTGGTCGCCTTCACGCCGCGATTGGCCAGATAAATACTGGTCGGCGTCTTGGAGGTGCGCGAAATGCCGACCAGAATGACGTCCGCCTCCTCGATATCGAGCGGCAATTGCCCGTCATCATGCTCCATCGTGAAATTGAGCGCATCGATCCGGCGGAAATAATCGGCATTGAGGACATGTTGCGCGCTGGCGCGGCGATGCGCTGGCGCGCCGAGATAGGATTGAAACGTGGTCAGCACCGGTTCCAGCACGGATACGCTGGGAATGCCCATCTCCGCGCAGGACTGATCGATGATCGCGGCCAGTTTCTGATCGACAATCGTATAAAGCACAATGCCCGGTTCGGCATCGATCCCTTCCAGAACCTTGCGCAGCTGCTTCTCGGTGCGGATCAGCGGATAGATGTGCTCGATGGCCCGCGCATTGGCATATTGCGCCGCCGCCGCGCGTCCGGCTGCGAGGAGAGTCTCTCCCGTCGCATCAGAAATCAGATGGAGATGAAAGTAGGAAAGCGTTCTGGTCACAGTTTTGTTGCCCTCCTGTTGACTTCTGTGCGTAAGGCGGCGGCTTCGTCCACAAGCCATGGCAGGCCGTGGAAAAATTGGCAAGTCATCCACAGCGGGCGAACATGTGCGCAGTAGCCGTCAACACGTGTGGACAAGACTCGCAATTTCGAAAAACCTCTCAACAATTCCCAGCTTTTCCACAAAAGCTCATAAACTGCGTCAATTGGTAACCCTTTATATTAAAAGAGGGAATTGAGTTTTTTACGTTTTCCGTCAGACTGGCGGCGAAAAATTGCACAGGCTAAGTTGGCAATTTCGCAACTGTGGGGAAAACCGGGACAGACCTTAATCCCCGATTCCAACAGACTCTAAGAATCAAAAGATTCCTGAATCATCCTTTCTTTATGAGAACCGGACTGGATAACTTCAGACCAAAACCGGATCAG
>JAEXXS010000066.1 GCA_023451915.1 Pseudomonadota bacterium
CAAAACCGAAGTTCCAATCTCTCAAGCGCCCCGCCTCAGCGGTGTCGGGCTTCTAGTCCAGACCGTTCAGCCTGTCAACCCGTTTTTTTCAAGAAAATCACAATCTTATCAACCGTAACTCTCTCAAATCCAAAACCAGATTTCCATCCAGCTCTAGCCGCCCCACCTACTCGTCAGCCAACAATCCGTCAACCGCTTTCACCAGAACTCAAGGACGAAGCAACCTGCCGCTAGCAGCGTCGCCGCCCTCGTTGTGGCGCTATATAGGGCGGACTAAACCAAACTGTCAACACAGGTCTCGCGAAAAAAGCGATTTTCTTTTCCACAGGAAGAAAGACAGAAATTTACCCCTTATTCATCAATTTGAACAGGCGATTCTGAGGCGGGAGCCCAGCCCATTCGTTCGGCGACATCATCGGCGAGCATCCGCATCCGTTTGCCAATCTCTTCGATCACCTCGGGACGGGCCTCCGCGGCCATCATGGAAAGAGCAATGCCAGCGCTGGGGCGATGCGGCTGCTCATAGATTGCAGCCCCAATGCAGAACATGCCTTCACGCAGCTGGCCGTCATCCAGGGAATAGCCCTTCGCCTTTATACCCGCCATCTCGACTTCCAGCGCTTTCAGCGAAGCCACGCTCGCCGGTGTGGCAAGTTCCGGCCAATGTTCGGGCAGATGATGGGCCCGCTCCGCATCCGGCATTGCCGCAAGCATCGCCTTGCCCGTCGCCGTAAAGACTGCGGGGACGCGCATGCCGATGCGAAACGTAATCCCGAGCGGCGCTGTGGAATTGCGGCAGGATAGATAGATGACATCCGGACCATCCAGATGGGACAGCGTCAGCGTGTAGGCCCCAAGCCCCTCTGCCTGCGCGACCGCCTCATGAAACACTTCGACAATATCGCTACCCGCCAGAAAGACATTGGCCCAGCGCACCGATTGCGGCCCCATGGAAAAGCTGCCGTCATTATTGAACTTCAGAAGCTTCAGGTGAACCAGCGTCTGGCAAAGCCCATGCACACTGCTTTTGGGCAGCCCCGCCTGACGCGCAATATCGGATAGTTTCAGCGCGCCGCCCTTCCCGTCACCAGCCTTGGCGATGAGATCGAGTATTTGTGCGGCGCGCATGACCGCTGGAACCAGTTTGAGGGAACCTGCCTCGTCGGTCATTGTTTCATTCCTATGCTGAAACGCTTTGCCATGGAGATCACCGGCTGAGCGATTGACTTTCGCCGCCACGATCTGTTTAATTCAATATATCGAAGGTTGTTCAGTATACTGAACAACCGGTCAATGCAAGACTGGGACGGACATCAGATATGATTACCTTGAAAGACCCTTCGCTGCTGCAATCGAAATGCCTGGTCGACGGTCGCTGGATCGACGCGGCTGACGGCAAGACGATCAACGTTACCAACCCTGCCGACGGATCGGTGGTGGGCACCGTCCCGTCGCTGTCGGTGGACACGATCAAGGAGGTTATCGATGCTTCCGCCAAGGCGCTTCCCGCCTGGGCTGCGAAAACCGCCAAGGAACGCGCAGGCATCTTGCGCAAATGGTTCGACCTTATTGTTGCCAATGCAGACGATATCGCGCTGATCATGACCTCGGAACAGGGCAAGCCTCTGGCCGAAGCGCGCGGTGAAGTGCTTTATGCCGCGTCTTTCATTGAATGGTTCGCGGAAGAAGCAAAGCGCGTCTATGGCGACACCATCCCTGCCCCGCAGGTTGGGCAGCGTCTGACGGTGATCCGCCAGCCGGTCGGCGTGACCGCCGCGATCACGCCCTGGAACTTCCCTGCCGCCATGATCACCCGCAAGGCTGCACCGGCGCTGGCCGCTGGCTGCACGATGATCGTGCGCCCCGCAGATCTGACGCCGTTGACGGCTCTGGCGCTTGGCGTTCTGGCCGAGAAGGCTGGTATTCCTGCCGGTGTTTTGCAGATCGTCACCGGCAAGGCACGCGATATCGGCGCTGAACTGACCAGCAATGATATTGTGCGCAAGCTCTCCTTTACCGGCTCGACGGAAGTGGGCCGCCTTTTGATGGCGCAGTGCGCACCGACGATCAAACGCGTGTCGCTGGAACTCGGCGGCAATGCGCCGTTTATCGTCTTTGACGACGCTGATCTTGATGCGGCTGTCGAAGGCGCGATGATTTCCAAATATCGCAATGCCGGTCAGACCTGCGTTTGCGCCAACCGCATCTATGTTCAGCGCGGTATTTACGACAAGTTCGCCGAGAAGCTGGCGGAAAAGGTCAAGGCGCTGAAGGTCGGCAACGGCACTGAACCCGGCGTCGTCATCGGCCCGATGATCGAGGAAAAGGCGATCACCAAGGTCAAGGCGCATATTGAAGATGCCGTTTCCAAGGGCGCAAAGCTCATCACCGGCGGCAAGGAACTGGGCGGCCTGTTCTTCGAACCGGGCGTTCTGACCGGCGTGACGTCGGATATGGCCGTAGCCCAGGAAGAAACATTCGGCCCGCTGGCGCCGCTCTTCGCCTTCGACACGGAAGAAGAAGTGCTGGCCATGGCCAATGATACGATCTTCGGTCTTGCCGCTTACTTCTATACCGAGAACTTCAGCCGCGCGATCCGCGTCAGCGAAGGCCTCGAATACGGTATGGTCGGCCACAATACCGGCCTGATTTCCAACGAGGTCGCCCCGTTCGGCGGCGTCAAGCAGTCCGGCCTCGGTCGCGAAGGCTCGAAATACGGCATCGAAGAATATCTCGAAACCAAATATATCTGCAGCGCCTACAAGCGCTGATTATTGCAATAGAATGAAAGAGACGGCGCAGATTGTTCGCGCCGTCTTTTTTATTTATAGACGGTGCAATCGCAACGACGGCTATCCGCCGCACATTATCCGGACAATCCATGCTGCGCCGCCTTTATGACTGGACGATCTCACTCGCCGGAAGAAAATCAGCCGAATGGTGGCTCGCCATCATCGCTTTCGTGGAGAGTTCGGTTTTCCTTGTTCCGGCAGACGTGCTGTTTCTGCCAATGGCACTGGCCCGCCCGGAACGCGCCTGGCGCTATGCTTTCATCGCCACTGTGTCATCCGTGCTGGGCGGAATTGCGGGCTGGTATCTCGGCTATCACGCCTATGAACAGATCGCCAAGCCGGTGCTGGAAATGTATGGCAAGCTCGATACGTTCGAGCAGTTGCGCGGCACGACCAGCGCCGACGCTATTTTGCTGATGCTGATCACATCGGGCCTCGCCCATCTGCCGCCGATCAAGGTGGTGACGATCCTGTCGGGTGCGGCGGGCGTCAATATCTGGCTGTTCATCGCATCGGCCATTGTTGCGCGCGGCGCACGCTTCTATTTCTTGGCCTGGCTGCTGCGCCGCTATGGTGAACCGATCCGTCATTTCATCGAAAAGCGCCTTGGCCTCATCGCCAGTGCCGTAGCGGTCGTGCTCATTGCCCTGTTCTTTGCTGTGAAATATCTTCACGCCTGAGCTGGCTGCCTTAAGCCGGTCAAAATAAATTGCTTGGAAACAAGTCACTATCTTAGTTTAGCTGCACATAAAGAGCCGCGTCAGGAATTTTCATATGGCATTTGCACTCACGAACCCGGTTGGCAAAATACAGGCTTGGACCGCAGGCATCATGACCTTCGGACTGGCCGCAACGGTCGGTACCGCGCTCGGTTTCGAGCATATTGCCGGTTTCATGCCTTGCAAGCTTTGCCTTGAAGAGCGCACGCCTTATTATATCGGCGTCCCGGTTCTGGCTGCGGCCTGGCTTTCCTATGGCTTGAAATGGCCACCGATCCTGACGCGCGGCCTGATCCTCATCGGCGCGCTTTTGATGACCTATGGTCTGGCATTGGCCGTCTATCACACGGGCGTTGAGCTGAAATATTGGCCGGGCCCGACCGATTGCAGCGCAGCGACCATGAAGGTCACGCTGGATGCGGGCAATCTCCTGAGCGACCTCAACACGCATCCGCCCGCATGCGACAGCGCACCCGGCTTTTTCCTCGGTCTGTCCTTTGCCGGATGGAATATCGTCGCAAGCCTGTTCTTTGCAGCCATCGGCTACTACGGGGCTTTTGC
>JAEXXS010000138.1 GCA_023451915.1 Pseudomonadota bacterium
GTCTTCTTGACGCGCTTGGAGGTTTCGATCAGGCGACCGTCCGGCATGACGGCTTTCAGCGCCAGCACATTCTCGCGCATGGTGCCATAGCGAACCGCATTGGTGCCGGAAGCGCGCGTCGAGGCCATGCCGCCCAGCGTCGCGTTTGCGCCTGGGTCGATGGGGAAGAACAGACCGGTATCACGCAGATATTCGTTCAGCTCACGGCGCGTTACGCCCGGCTCGATAACGCAGTCGAGATCTTCGGCATGAACGGCCAAAATGCGGTTCATATGCGTCAGGTCGAGCGATACGCCGCCTGCCGCCGCATTGACCTGACCTTCCAGCGAGGAACCCGCGCCGAAAGCCACCAGCGGCACGCGATGCTCGGCGCAAATGCGCACCACATCCTGCACGTCCTGCGTGCTTTCAGCGAACACAACGATATCCGGCGCCTGCGTCGGCACATAGCTGGTGGTGTGGCCGTGCTGCTCACGCATAGCTTGCCCGGTCTGCGCCCGCTCGCCGAAACGCTGCTTGAGGATACCGACGGCAGCGGCAATACCCTCTTCATTGCGTGGAAGCGCGATCACATGCTCAAGCGACATTGTTCATTCTCCGAATTTCAAAAGCTTAATTAGCGGCAAGAGCGAGCGCCGCAGGGTCCTGCCCCAGCTGCAAGGCGATGGCGCGCACGACGAGATTGTGATCGTCGCGCTGCGGCAGGCCGGAAACGATTGCCGCCCCGATAACACCAGCGCCTGCAACGCGGATCGGGAATCCGCCGCCTGCCAGCGCGTAATCACTTACATCCAGCGCCTTGTGCAGCGCAAACATCCGGTCTTCACGATTTTGTTCCAGAACCAGACGATAGGTCGAAGCATGGAAACGGCGCACGACATTGAACTTGCGGCGAAGCCATTCCGTATTATCGGCCGTCGTGCCGATCGTCGCCGCGAAGAACAAACGCCGATCCCACAAAGAGATATCGATGCCCACGCCGAGCTTTTCCTTCACGGCGATATCGCGAATTCTCTGGCCCAGCGCAAAAGCCTCGTTCTCGTCGAAGGAGGAAAAAATCAGCGCCTGTTCCTGACGGATGATCTGCTTAATGTCGTCGCTTTGCGCCACGTTTATCGCTCCATGGAAACTCATATGCGTTTCTTGTGCCCCTTCATTCACATGTTTGCAACAGCGGATATCCACCGATGTTCATCGCCAAACTTGATTGATGGTACGCAAGGCGCTAGTGGAACCTTATGGCTCAGAACCCCAATACCGATGTGCCTTTGAAGGGCGACCAAATTCCCCCGTTTGTGGAGACAGCCGTGTTCAAGCGCGACGTGTTTTCTGAAACGCGCGCGGGCTATTTTGCGAACGATCCCGACACGCGCATTATTCGCCGTGTGGTGAGCGCCGCACCCTGGTGGTCGAGCCCGCTGGCATGGATTCTTGCCCGGCGCGAAATTCGCGGTCTGAAGACCGTGCGCGGCATTGAAGGCGTTCCGCAGCTGATCGCCACCGACCGCGACGGCCTCTATCGCTCATGGACCGAAGGCACGCCGCTGCATCTTGCCCGCCCCTCCGATCCGAAATGGTATCGCACCGCGCACCGGATTCTGCGCGATATGCGCCGCCTTGGCGTCACGCATAACGATCTTGCCAAGCCGCAGAACTGGCTGATGACGCCGGAAGGCGAAGCGGCTGTGATCGACTTCCAGCTTGCGGCCGTCCATCGCCGTCGTGGCGCGCTTTATCGGCTGATGGCCTATGAAGACTTCCGCCACCTCATCAAGCAGAAGCGGGCTTTCGCCAAGGATCTGATGACGCCCACGGAAAAGCGCATTCTGGCGCGCCGTTCGCTGCCGTCACGCATCTGGCTCGCCACCGGCAAGAAGGTCTACAACTTCATCACCCGCGGTATTTTCAGCTGGTCGGACGGCGAAGGCACGGGCGACCGTATCGACAATGAAGGTCCGGCAATTCTGGCGGCACTGAAGTCCGATCCGCGCGTCAAGGACGTGGCGCTGGCGCTTTATTCGCTTCCAGCCAAGGGCGTGGGTCTCTATGCCTTCGTGGAGACGCTGGATGCGGACGAGAAAAGCCTGCGGGCGCGTCTGAAAAGCCAGAAGGTGGAGCTGATCCAGCCCGTTGCGCATCTGCCGCGCCGGGAAGACGGCACCATTCGCGACGATATTCTGCGGCTGATCGCCATGAATCAGATGACGGAGCTGGACGATCTCTTGCAGCGCGAGCCGGAACTGCGCGGCCTTGTGGAAGCGCTGGCTTCACATCGTCTGAATTTCACAGACCGGCGCGTTACTCAATTAGAGTAGTCGAATACGCAAACCCTGGCGGGTCTTTGTTTTTTGTGAGCGAATCATTACATTCGGGGTCAGATGTCCGATTTTCCCGACGATATGCCGTTTTTCGGCGATGATGCACCGGCTGGCCGCGCGCCAGCTACCGGCGGTATCGCTGCGCGCGCCATGGCCGCGCGCAACCAGCAGCGGGGCGAGCCCGACTACCTGAAAGGGCTGAACCCGGAACAGCGCCAGGCTGTGCTGACAACCGAAGGCCCGGTTCTGGTGCTTGCGGGCGCCGGCACCGGCAAGACCCGCGTTCTGACCACCCGCATCGCCCACATCATCACCACCGGCCTTGCCTATCCGAGCCAGATTCTCGCCGTGACCTTCACCAACAAGGCCGCGCGTGAAATGAAGGAGCGTATCGGCCATCTGGT
>JAEXXS010000326.1 GCA_023451915.1 Pseudomonadota bacterium
GGACAATCGTATCGAGCGCGCTTGTCGGCTCGTCGGCGATCAGCACGCGCGGATGGGCGGCAATGGCCAGCGCTATGGCGATACGCTGTTTTTGCCCGCCGGAAAACTGATGCGGATAGCGGTGAAAGGCCTGTTCCGCATCGGGGATATGCACGCGCTCCAGCAGGGCGAGCGCTCGCGCCTTGGCGGCATGACGGTCCAGTTTATCGTGGGCGCGAATGGTTTCCACCAATTGCGCGCCGATGCTCATCAGCGGATCGAAGCTCGATGCCGGGTCCTGAAAGACAAAGCCGATATCACGGCCGGGTTTCATTGGCCCATCAGCCCAGTCGATGCGCCCCGATACTCGCGCATTGGCAGGCAGGAGGCCTGCCAACGCCAGCGCCAGCGTGCTTTTGCCGGAGCCGCTCTCGCCGATAATGGCAAGTATTTTGCCCGCCGCGATATCAAGCTGAACGTCGCCCAGCGCGATTTCACGCCCATAGGTGACGGAGAGATTTTCAAGCCGCACGAGCAGGGTCACGATTGCACCTCACGCCGTGTAGCGGCAGCGGTCACACCCTCGCCCGCCAGATAGACGCCAACGACGGTCAATGCCAATGCCAGTCCGGGCACGATGGAAAGCCACGGCGCGGAGCGCAAAACCGTGCGGCCTTCCGCAATCATCCCGCCCCATGTGACGCGGTTGGGATCGCCGAGCCCCAGAAAGGAAAGTGCGGCTTCGATCAATATGGCGGAAGCAACAATCACCGGCACCAGCGCCAGAACCGGCGGCAGGGCGTTGGGCAAGATCTGGCGAAAAGCGATCTCCAGCGGATGCATGCCGATAATGCGCGCCGACGCCACGTAGTCGCGCTCGCGGATCGATAGCACCTGTCCGCGTGTCAGCCGTGCGGCCTGCGTCCAGCTTGAAAGCACGATTGCCGCGACGAGAACCGGCAATGACGGTCCGGCAAGACTGACCAGCGCCAGCGCCAAGAGAAAGCCCGGCACGGTCTGGAACGCCTCGGTGATCCGCATCAGGATTTCATCGACAATCCCGCCGGAAAAGCCTGCCAGCACGCCAACCGCACTGCCGACAAGGATGGAGGCGAAAGCTGCCGCAAGCCCGACAATCAGCGAAGTGCGCCCGCCATGGAAAAGTTCGGCCAGCACATCGCGCCCAAGCCGGTCTGTGCCCAGCGGAAAGGCGCCGTTTTCGAATGGCGCCAGCAAGGGAGACGCAACAATCCGCAGCGGATCACCGGGAAAGAGAAGTGGCGCAAAAAGTGCGGCTGCGACGAGCAACGTCAGGATGATCCAACCCGCCAGACCTTCGCCTGTCCGGAGACTGCGCAGAAAAACCGTCATGCACTGGCCTTTCCTGCCGTCTGTGGGGCAATACGCGGATCGAGCCAGACATAAAGAAGGTCGACAAGGAAATTGACCACGATCACCATGATCGCGCTTATGAGAATAACACCCAGAAGCAAAGGCGTGTCGCGGCTGGCGACAGCTTCCTGCGCCAAGCGCCCAAGGCCGGGAACCGCAAACACACTTTCGATCACCACGCTGCCGCCCAACATGCTGGCCGCCTGCAATCCAAGCAGGGTGACGACCGGCAACAGCGCATTGCGCGCCACATGGCGCAACACGATGCGCGGTCGTGAAATGCCGCGCGCCCGCAACGCGCGCACAAAATCCATCCGCCAAATATCCGCCATTGTAGCGCGCATGACACGCAGATAAAGCGCCAGATAAATCAGCGCCAGCGACACGACCGGCAGCACCAGATGACGGGCGATGTCGCCTGCCCGCGCCAGCCCTTGCTTGCCCGATGCGATGGTCTCGATACCGCTCGACGGCAACCAGCGCAGGCGAATCGAAAACAGGATGACCAGCACCAGCGCCAGCCAGAAGCCCGGAATGGCATAAAGCACCAGAGACGTAACCGACAGGAAACGATCCCGGAACCTGCCGGGTCTGGCGCCTGCGACAAGCCCGAGGAAAGTGCCAACGGCAAAGGATAGCGCCGTCGCCGCGCCCATGAGCAGCAGCGTATTGGGCAACCGTTCCAGAATGACACCGAGGATAGGGCGGTTGAAACTGACCGACCAGCCAAGATTGCCCTGCACGAGAGAGACAAGATAGGCGAAAAGCCGATGCCAGACCGACTGGTCGAGGCCCCAGCGGGCGCGCATTTCCGCTATCTGCGTTGCGTCGCCACCAAAACTGACGGCATAGGCGTCAACCGCATCGCCGGGGGCAAGTTCCAGCATCAGAAAACAGCCGACGACGACAATCAGCAGCACAAGAATGCTGCCGATCAGACGTTTCCGGAGAAGGGTTAGAATCTGCGCCACGCCGCGACGATACAATCAACGCGCTGTTTCGTCACCGTGCTATCGCGGTTCCGGTAAAACGGAATCGTGGAACCGCTCTATCTATTTGTTTTTTCGCATTATCCTACGTATCGAAGCGGGATCAGAAATCAGTCCAGTGAACTGATTTCCCCGCGTAGGTGCTACGCAGTTTTGCTGGAAATGCTCTATCGCGGTTCAACCCACGTATCGGCCCAGTTGGAAACCGCCCAACGCGGATTGTTGGCAACATTCTTCACCCGCTCATTGGCAACCGTGATGAAACCCCATTCGGCAACATTGATCAACGGCAGGTCCGCTTCCACTTTTTGCTGGAACTGATGGTAAAGCGCCGTGCGTTTCTTCTCATCGATCTCGCGCGCGGCGGCGGCAATCAGCGCGTCCAGTTCGGCATTGGCATAGCCGCCCTGATTGGAGAATGGCACACCCGCCGGAATGCCGCTTTCCACCAGAATGGTGGTGGAAATGGCCGGATCGCCGCGGTAGACGGTCGGCGCTATGGCGAGGTCGAAATCGTGGTCGGTATAGACCGCCTTCTGATGCGCTGCCGCGTCATTGTTGACGATGCGCGCATCGATGCCAATCGCGGCCAGCGCCTGGCGCAGATAGTCGCCGAACTGCCTCGTCTCGTTGAAATAGGGCGCGGGCAAAAGCTTCAGCGCGAAGCGCGTTCCGCCCTCGCCCCGCTTGTAGCCCGCCTCGTCCAGCAGCGCATTCGCCTTGGCCACATCGAACGGATAGGATGGCACATCGTCCGTATAGAACTGGCTGTCATAGCGCGGCACGGGGCCGGTTGATGTCTTGGCATAGCCGAGGAAGATGGCCTTGACCACGAAATCGCGGTCGATCGCATGGGCAATCGCCTGACGAACCTTCAGGTCCGCCAGTTCCTTGCGGCGATGATTGATTTCCACCACCAGCTGATAGGTCAGCGCCTCGTAGCCCTTGGAAACAACCGTCAATCCCGGCACTTTCGAAATGCGCTCAAGGTCAGCCAGCGGCACGGCGGAGAAAGCCGCGAGATCAATCTCCTCTGCCTCCAGCGCTCCGGCTGCGGCAGCCCGGTCGGGCAGAACACGATAGACAATCTCATCGAGATATGGTTCACCCTCGCCCCAGTAGGCGTCGTTCCTGACCAGCCGGTAATATTCGCCGGTCTTGTGCTCGGCATATTTGAACGGCCCGGTGCCGATGAGCTTTTCATTGGCCGGATTGGCCGCAATATCGCTTCCAGCAAAGACATGCTTGGGCAGAACGGCCGTCAGCGCTGGCAATGCGTTGCGCACCAGCTGGAACGGTGTCGGCTCCGAGAAATGAAAGACGGCGGTATGATCGTCCGGTGTTTCCACCTTTTCCAGCGCCTTGAACACGACGCGGCCAAGATTTTGCAACGGTTTCCAGACCTCAAGCGCGGAGAACGCCACATCTGCCGCCGTAAACGGCGTGCCGTCATGCCATTTGACGCCTTCACGCAGGCGAAATGTTACGGTCCGCCCGTCCGCCGAGCCTTCCCAGGCTGTGGCGAGACGCGGGCTCAGACCGTTTTCGCCGTCGAAAGAGGCTTCGGCCAGCGGTTCGACAATCTTGCTTGCAACGAAAAACACGCCATTGGAGGCGACGATAGCCGGATTGAGATTACGCGGTTCGGAATCCGCTGCCACCACAAGCCGTCCGCCCTTTTGCACGCTGCCCTCCGCCCGCACCCCTTTCGGCCATGCGACTGACGCAGCCAGAAAGGTCGAGCCGACCAGAAAACCTCATCGCGACGCAATGAAACGAGACATGACCCACCTGCCCTGCAATTTTATACCGACGGGCATATTTCTATCGCAGCCGCCTTTAAATGACAGGGTCAAAACCTGTCACCACGACAATAAATACTGAAAATCATTTCCTTTTTCCGAGATTTTGACCAAAAGATAAACGCAGTATATTTCAATTATATGCTCACTGATTATTCAGTAGTTTGCAGAATATTGCTGAATTAATTTTTTACAAAAACGCCATCTAAAGAAATTCTCCCCTTGCCAAAGGGTCGCCTTTGCATAGATCATGGTTAATTATGTGTTGTCGTATTTCGTGAAGAGAGAACCGGATACGGCCAGCACATGACGACAGGAGGACACCCC
>JAEXXS010000328.1 GCA_023451915.1 Pseudomonadota bacterium
ATCCTGGCTGACCATCATCAGCGCCATATCGCCCACCACCTTGGAGGACGGCGTGACCTTGACGATATCGCCAAACATGCGGTTCACATCGGCATAGGCTTGCGCCACTTCATGCCAGCGGGTTTCAAGTCCGAGCGAGCGCGCCTGTTCTTTCAGATTGGTAAACTGGCCGCCCGGCATTTCATGTAGATAGACTTCCGAAGCTGGTCCCTTGAGGTCGCTTTCAAAGCCCGCATATTGATTGCGCACGGCTTCCCAATAGAAGGAAATGCGGCGGATCGATTCGGGATCGAGACCCGGATCACGCTCGGCACCGTGCAGAGCTTCCACGATGGAACCGAGGCAAGGCTGCGATGTATTGCCCGACAAGGCATCCATCGCCGCATCCACCACATCGACGCCCGCATCCACCGCCGCCAACACCGTTGCAGCCGAAATGCCCGATGTGTCATGGGTGTGGAAATGGATCGGCAGATAGGTTTCCTCGCGCAGCGCCTTGAACAGCACCCGCGCCGCAGCTGGCTTCAGCAGGCCCGCCATATCCTTGACGGCGATGATATGCGCGCCTGCCTTTTCGACCTCTTTCGCCAGATTGACGTAATATTTGAGGTCATACTTCGCGCGTTCCGGGTTCAGAATATCGCCGGTATAGCAGATGGCCGCTTCGCAGAGCTTGTTTTCCTCCAGCACCGCATCCATCGAAACGCGCATGTTCTCAACCCAGTTGAGGCTGTCGAAGACGCGGAACAGATCGATGCCGCCACGCGCGGCTTCCCGCACGAAATACTTCACCACATTGTCCGGATAGGACTTGTAGCCGACGCCATTGGCGCCGCGCAGCAGCATTTGCAGCAGCAGGTTCGGCGCGCCTTCACGCACCTGCTCCAGACGCTCCCACGGATCTTCCGTCAGGAAGCGCATTGAAACGTCGAAGGTCGCCCCGCCCCAGCATTCCAGCGAGAACAGGTTCGGCAATGCCTGCGCATAGGTGCTGGCGATGCGCGCAATGTCATAGGTGCGCACACGCGTGGCAAGCAGCGACTGATGGCCGTCGCGCATGGTCGTATCGGTGACGAGAACGCGCTTTTCATTGCGGACCCATTCGGCAAACTTCTTCGGTCCGAGACTGTCCAGAAGCTGCTTGGTGCCATCGGCAACCGGCGTATCGCCGAACCATGGCACGCGTGGTTTCGCAGCATCATTAGCCGGCTTGGCACGACCCTTGGTTTCCGGATGGCCGTTGACGGTCACATCGGCAATATAGGTCAAAAGCTTGGTGGCGCGGTCCTGCCGCTTCACCTGCTCGAACAGTTCCGGCGTCGTGTCGATGAAGCGGGTCGTATAGTCGTTCGACAGGAATTTCGGATGATTGATGATCGCTTCAAGGAAAGTGAGGTTCGTCGCCACACCGCGAATACGGAATTCGCGCAGCGCACGATCCATGCGGCGGATAGCTTCCAGCGGCGTTGCGCCCGATGCCGTGACCTTCACCAGCAACGGATCGTAATAGCGGGTGATGAATGCGCCCGAATAGGCCGTGCCGCCATCAAGGCGAATGCCGAAACCGGAGGCCGAACGGTAGGCCTGAATGCGCCCATAGTCAGGGATAAAATTGTGCTCAGGATCTTCCGTCGTGATGCGGCACTGGAGGGCATGGCCGTTGAGGCGGATATCTTCCTGACGCGGCACGCCTGATTCCGGCGTGCCGATGGCAAAGCCTTCCAGAATATGGATCTGCGCCTTGACGATATCGATCCCCGTCACCTGCTCGGTGACGGTATGCTCCACCTGAATGCGCGGATTGACCTCAATGAAATAGAACTTGCCGCTATCGGCATCCATCAGGAATTCCACCGTGCCTGCGCCGATATAATCGGTCGCATGCGCGATCTTCAGACCGTAATTCGCCAGTTCCTGCCGCTGTGCGTCGTTGAGATAAGGGGCTGGCGCGCGTTCCACGACTTTCTGGTTGCGCCGCTGGATCGAGCAGTCGCGTTCAAAAAGATGCACGGCATTGCCATGCGTATCGCCCAGAATCTGCACCTCGACATGGCGGGCGCGTTCAATGAGCTTTTCGAGATAGACCTCGTCCTTGCCGAAAGCCGCCTTGGCTTCGCGCTTGGCTTCCGTGACTTCGCGGGCAAGATCAGCCTCGGCGCGGATGGCGCGCATGCCGCGTCCGCCGCCGCCCCAGCTGGCTTTCAGCATGACCGGATAACCGATCTGCGCCGCAAGCTTCTTGACCTCTTCCATATCATCCGGCAGCGGATCGGTGGCGGGCACCACCGGCACGCCGATCTCGATGGCGAGATTGCGCGCGGCAACCTTGTTGCCGAGACGGCGCATAGTTTCCGGCTTCGGCCCGATGAAGATGATGCCGTTCTCGGCACAGGCTTCGGCAAATTCCGGGCTTTCCGACAGAAGGCCGTAGCCCGGATGAATGGCGTCTGCGCCCGAAAGCTTGGCGACGCGAATGATCTCATCGATCGACAGATAGCTTTCGATCGGCCCCAGATCGCGGGTCAGATGCGGCCCGCGCCCGACCTGATAGCTCTCGTCCGCTTTAAAGCGATGCAGGGAAAGTTTGTCTTCTTCGGCCCATATGGCCACCGTTTTGAGCCCAAGCTCATTGGCGGCGCGGAATACGCGAATTGCGATTTCGGATCGATTGGCGACCAGAATTTTCCTGATAGGCAAGGCAGATCTCCCTTACTGCAAAGACGAAGGCGCCATTGCTTACCCTGCAATAGGATCAAGCGCAAACAAACTGTGCAACCGCCAATTAAAAACAAAATGCCCGACCAAAAGCCGGGCATTCTGATTAATTTTACAGCAATTTATGCCGATATATCAGGCAAAATTACTTCTGGAAGTAATTGTACTTGCCGTCTTCGCCCTTGCGCCATTCAAACATCACGTAAGGCGACAGGCTCGGATCGCCCTTCTTGTCGAAGGAGATTTCACCCAGCACGGTCTTGAACGGACCCTTATCCTTCATCGCCGTTGCAACTTCCTGCGGATCGTTGCTGCCAGCTGCATTGGCGGCGCTGACAAGCGACTGCACACCCGCATAAGCGTAGAAAGTATAGGCTTCCGGCTCAAAACCCTTGTCGCGGAAAGCCTTGATGAGGTCGGCATTCGCCTTGTCGTCACGCGGGTCCGGGCCGAAGGTGTTCATGACGCCAGCCACTGCATCACCGGCAATCGAAGCCAGTTCGTTGGAGACGATACCGTCACCCGAAATGAACTGCGCCTTGAGGCCCTGATCGGCCATCTGGCGGATCAGAAGACCGGCTTCCGGATGCATGCCGCCCCAATAGACAGCGGTAACGCCTGCGGCCTTCATCTTGGAAATCAGCGCCGAGAAATCCTTGTCGCCCTGGTTCACGCCTTCATAAAGCGTTTCCTTCATGCCGCTCTCGTTGAGCGACTTCTTGGTCTCATCGGCAAGGCCCTGACCATAAGGCGTCTTGTCATGCAGGATGGCGACCTTGCCGTCCTTGTAATGGTCGGCCATATACTTGCCAGCAACGATACCCTGCTGGTCGTCACGACGGCAGGTGCGGAAGGTGTTCCACAGTTCACGCTCGGTGAAGGTCGGGTTGGTGGTGCCCGGTGCGATCATCAGCACGCCGTTTTCGGCATAGATGTCGGACGTCGGAATGCTGACGCCGGAATTGAAGTGGCCGATGACAAACTGAACGCCATCGCCGACGAACTTGTTTGCAACCGAAATGCCCTGCTTCGGGTCGGCGGCATCATCGCCATAAACGATGCTGATCTTCTCGCCGTTCATGCCGCCCTTGGCATTGGCTTCTGCGACTGCGGCTTCAACGCCGCGCTTGATCTGTTCGCCAAAGGCTGCCTGACTGCCGGTCAGAGGCGCGCCAACACCAAGCATAACATCAGCAAAGGCTGCGCCGCCAAAAGCGACCAGAGCCGAAAGGCAAACGCCGCAGAACAAAGACTTTTTCATTTCGATTACTCCCACTTCGAGCGCTCCAGTGAAATCCAAGCCACTGGGCCTGCCCTGTATCTTTATGTCGAAAGAAACCGGTCATTTCGCATTCCGCTCCGAACGCGACTGGGAGAAAATGAAGTACCTCCGCCCATTCGACCGGCCTTCTCCCCAGAAGGCGAGATTGAGCATAGAGAATCACACTACGCGAAATCACGTGAATAGGTAAATTCGCAGAGACAAAAAAGTAAAGCGTAGAAATCGCCTACTTTCAGCGTTTTCCGCATGAGTTTATGCGGTAGCGGCGACACTTGCGAAACCAGGCCCGTCATATTTGAACTAAACCATTGTTTTAAAATAATATTTTATCCAACCCGGCGCATGACCTTATAAGCCCATGGCGCTCTCGTCACTCAGCAAGGCCAACCGCCTATTGATGCTCTAAATTAGCCGCAAACAAGTAAAAATGCCCGGCCTGATGGCCGGGCACTCTCCAGTAACGCAATAATAGTGCGTTTTTACTTCTGCTGAATGTAGGTATATTTCCCGTCAGCGCCCTTTTCCCACTTGTACATAACGTAACCTGGGAGCTTCGGATCGCCCTTTTCGTCGTAGGAAATATCGCCGAGCACGGTCTTGAACGGACCCTTTGCCTTCAGCGCCTTGGCAACTTCCTGCGGGTCGTTGCTGGCTGCAGCCTTGGCGGCCTGGGCAAGCGACTGAACGGCCGCATAGGAATAGAGCGTGTAAGCTTCCGGCTCGAAACCAGCGTCGCGGAACTTCTTGACGAGTTCAGCATTGTCCGGGTTGTTGCGCGGATCCGGGCCAAACGTGTTCAGCGTACCGGCAACAGCGTCGCCGGCAATCGATGCCAGTTCGTTCGACACGATACCGTCGCCCGAGATGAACTGGGCCTTGAGGCCCTGGTCAGCCATCTGACGGATGATCAGGCCAGCTTCCGGATGCAGGCCGCCCCAGTAGACGACGGTGACGCCAGCCTGCTTGAGTTTGGCGATCAGAGCCGAGAAATCCTTTTCGCCGACATTTACGCCTTCATAAAGGGCTTCCTTGGCGCCAAGCGCGTTGAGCTTCTTCTTGGTTTCGTCGGCAAGGCCCTGACCATAAGGGGTCTTGTCGTGAATGACGGCGATTTTCGCGTCCTTGTAATTGTCGAAGATATATTGGCCAGCAACGATACCTTGTTGGTCATCACGGCCGCAGGTACGGAACGTGTTCCACAGCTGGCGCTCGGTGTAGACCGGGTTGGTTGCAGCAGGCGAGATTTCGAGAATGCCGTTTTCGGCATAGACTTCCGAAGCCGGAATCGAAACGCCCGAGTTGAAGTGGCCGACAACATACTTCACGCCATCGGCTGCGAACTTGTTGGCAACCGAAATGCCCTGCTTCGGATCCGAAACGTCGTCGCCAAGCGTAATAGCGATCTTTTCGCCATTGATGCCGCCGGCATCATTGATTTCCTTGACGGCGGCTTCGGCGCCTTTCTGGATCTGCGCACCGTAAACGGCATTCGGGCCGGTCAGCGGCGCGCCGATGCCCAGAAGTACATCAGCCCATGCAGAGCCGCCAAAAGCCATTACAGCAGCAAGTGCCACGCCCGAAAAAAGATACTTCTTCATTCTTGGAACTCCCATCCTTATATTTACCCCGAAACGATGTTTTAGCATCGCATTATTATCTTGCTGAATACTCAGCAATATCTACGCTGAACCATAACACTGTCAACGTGATCTTTTAAAAAAAGCTTCGCCGCGGACGGCGAAGCTTCGAATTATTTTGCTTTCCAGCTCAGCGGCGAAGCTTTTTCATAAAGCCAGCCATATTGCCGCACCATTTGTTTGGTGCGCGTAAATTGGAAGCCGATCGAACCGATGATCATCAGCACGATCGTATCCACCAGATAATAGTGGAAGGAAAGCAGTGTTCCCTCAAAAAGCGCGAAGTGGATGAAACGCACAGCCGCGCCCAGCGGAATGAGATAGACCAGAAGCTGCGGCAAACTGCGCCAGGTCTGCGCGCAGGCGCGGCCCGTCATCCAGGCGGCCCAGCCGCCCAGCACGCATGTGATGAGGAAAAACAGCCAGAACGACGGTTCTTCGTAGAGAATACCCTGCATGATTTCCTCCTTAATGCCTTCCGCCTTCAAGATAGGCGGCGCGCACTTCCGGATCCGCCAGAAGATCGCGGCCCGAGCCGCTCATCGTGATCGATCCGTTGACCATGACATAGCCGCGGTCGGCAAGCTTGAGCGCACCGAATGCGTTCTGCTCGACGAGGAATACCGTGAGGCCCTGTGTGCGGTTCAGTTCCTTGATCGCCTCAAAGATTTGCTTGACGATCAGCGGGGCGAGACCAAGCGACGGCTCATCAAGAAGCAGAAGCTTCGGACGCGCCATCAGAGCGCGGGCTATAGCCAGCATCTGCTGCTCGCCGCCCGACAATGTGCCGCCGCGCTGGTTGATGCGCTCCTTCAGACGCGGGAACAGGTCGAACATCAGCTTCACATCTTCATCGAAATATTGCTGATGATCAAGGCTCGCGCCCATCTGGAGATTTTCGAGAACCGTCATGCGCGGGAAGATTCGGCGACCTTCCGGCGACTGCGCGATACGCAGCTTGGCAATCTCGTGCGGCGGCATGGACGTAATGTCCTTGCCGTTGAAGAGAATGCGACCGGTGCGCGCTTTCGGCGAACCAAAAATCGTCATCATCAGCGTGGACTTGCCCGCGCCATTGGCGCCGATCAGGGCAACGATTTCGCCCTCGTCCACTGTCAGGTCGATGCCCTTCAGCGCACAGATGTTACCGTAATAGGTCTCGACTTTTTCAACGGCCAGAAGCGGTTGCTTTTTCTGCATGGTTTCAGCCTGCATCATTCGCCTCCCTTCTTCGGCTTGGCGGGAGCTTTGCGGCTTCGCGGGGCCTTTGCGGGAGCGGTCTTGTGGCTCGTCGGAACATCACCGGCTTCGACACGGCTCGAAAATTCGGTCGCCTGTCCGGCGGCCAGTTGCCTTGCCTGCCCCACCCAGTCTTCACGGGCGATGCGGCCATCGAATTCCAGATAGGTTTCGGCCTGCTTGATATCAGCCTCGGACCACGCGGCAATCTGATCGAAATGATAGATGCCGTGCTCGTTCAGCTTCTTTTCGTTGACATCACCGATGCCCTTTACGAGCGTCAGATTGTCGGCTTTGCCCTCGCGAGCCGCTTCCAATCCACCGGCAAGACGGGCAACACCCGCTGACTTTTCCTGCCCGATCGCCTCTTCGGCAAGCTGTGCAGCGATAAAATCAGCCGGATCGCCCGCACCTGGCTTTTCAGCCTCGTCGATCAGTTCCGCGATTTCCTCATCGTCGACGCCGAGATAGGCGGCGATGACGCGCGGATCATTGCGGACTTCTTCCGGCGTGCCATCGGAAATCTTGGTGCCATATTCCAGCACGATCACATGGTCGGAGATTTCCATCACCACTGACATGTCATGCTCGATCAGCAGCAGCGAGGTTCCCGTTTCCTTGCGGATATCGAGCAGAAGCTTGTTCAGCTCCGCCGATTCGCGCGGATTGAGGCCTGCTGCCGGTTCATCGAGACAGAGAATTTCTGGCTCGGTGCACATGGCGCGGGCGATTTCCAGACGGCGCTGATCGCCATAGGGCAGATCGCCAGCCGGATCGTCCGCACGCGCAGTCAGGTTGATCTTTTCCAGCCAGTAACGCGCCTTTTCGATGGCTTCCCTGGCGGCCTTCTTATAGCCCGGCAGGCCCAGAAGTCCGAGGATCGTATATCCTGACGACCGCATCAGCGTGTTGTGCTGTGCGACCAGCAGGTTTTCCAGAACGGTCAGACCTGAAAACAGGCGGATATTCTGGAAAGTACGCGCCACCTTGGCCTGCTTGGTGATCTGGAAATCGGGAAGACGTTCCAGAAGGAAAGTCTCGCCCGTATTGCGATGCATGGTCAGCATGCCGCCCGTCGGCTTGTAGAAGCCGGTGATGCAGTTGAAGACCGTGGTTTTACCCGCACCATTCGGGCCGATGAGCGCGGTAATATCCCCACGCTTCACATCGAAGCTCAGATCGTTGATGGCCACGAGGCCGCCAAAACGCATCGACAGATGCTCAACCTGAAGAACGGTGTCTTTCTGAACCAAGCTCTTTTGAACATTGTCAGACATTGTCGCTGTCTCCGCCATCAGCCGTGCCCTTCCTTGGTAAAGGCACCCGACACCAT
>JAEXXS010000291.1 GCA_023451915.1 Pseudomonadota bacterium
TCCGATAACGGGCCGGGCATGCCGCAACACATTCGCGACAACCTGTTCTCGCCCTTCAACACGTCGAAGGAAAAGGGCCTTGGCCTTGGTCTGGTGATCGTCAAGGAAATCGTCACCGATTATGGCGGAACTATCTCTGCGCAAAGCAGTGCCGAGGGCACGGTCTTCCGCGTCGAATTGAGAAAAGCATGATGGATAATTCTCTTCCCGTTATTCTGGTCGATGATGACAAGGCCTTGCGCCGCGCCACGCGGCAAACGCTGGAGCTTGCCGGTTTCTCGGTCGCCGATTACGGCAACGCCATCGACGCGCTGGCCGATGTGACGGCGGATTTTGACGGCGTGATCGTCTCCGATGTGCGGATGCCGCAGATCGACGGCTTGGAATTCTTTGCGCGGATCAAATCCATCGATCCCGATCTGCCGGTGATATTGATTACCGGCCATGGCGATATTCCGATGGCGGTTCAGGCCATTCAGGATGGCGCCTATGATTTCATCGCCAAGCCCTTTGCAGCGGACCGACTCGTGCACAGCATTCGCCGTGCGGCTGAAAAGCGTCAGCTTGTGCTAGAAAATCGGGCGCTACGCGCCGCTGCAATCGATGCGCAAGGCGATCTGCCGTTGATCGGCCAGACGCCTGTGATGGAAAATCTGCGTCGCACGCTGCGCGACATTGCGGATACGGATGTGGACGTGCTGGTGGCGGGCGAAACGGGCAGCGGCAAGGAGGTCGTGGCGCAACTGCTGCACAATTGGAGCCGTCGTCGCAAAGGAAATTTCGTTGCGCTTAATTGCGGCGCACTGCCGGAAACCGTCATTGAAAGCGAATTGTTCGGCCATGAGGCGGGTGCCTTCACCGGCGCGCAGAAAAAGCGCCTGGGACGCATCGAACATGCAAGCGGCGGCACGCTGTTTCTCGACGAGATTGAAAGCATGCCAGCCGCAACGCAGGTGAAGCTGTTGCGCGTGCTGGAAATGCGGGAGATTACGCCGCTCGGCACCAACGAAATTCGCCCAGTCGATTTGCGTGTGGTGGCTGCCGCCAAGGTTGATCTCGGCGATCCGGCGCAGCGCGGCGATTTTCGCGAGGACCTCTATTACCGGCTCAATGTCGTGACGTTATCGATACCGCCGCTGAGGGAGCGTCGCGAGGATATTCCGCTGCTCTTCGCGCATTTTCTGACGCGCGCGGCCAAGCGTTTCAATCGCGATGTGCCGGTGATCGACGCAGCCACGCATCGCCATCTGATGGGCCATGTCTGGCCGGGCAATGTGCGTGAACTGGCGCATTTTGCCGACCGGGTGGCGCTTGGTGTTGCGGCCGCCAATGGTACGGTTCGTCCGGTGGCAGATGAACAGGAGCCTTTGCCGAAGCGTCTGGAGCGTTATGAGGAAACACTGATCCGCGAGACGCTCGCCGCTAATAGTGGCAATGTGCAGGAAACGATCAAGGCGCTCGGCATTCCGCGCAAGACCTTTTACGACAAGATGCAGCGCCACGGCATCAGCCGGGCCGATTATCGATCAAATGACTAATCTCAGAATGAAGGAGAGCGGGCTCCTCCCCAAGAACCCGCTCTCCAGATGCATCGCCCCCCGCTTCGGTGCGATGCTTGTTTTGTTGGACTAACTATTAGCTTTCTATATTTTTGTTGCAAGCAAAACATGACGCAATTTTGCGGAAATGTGCGCCCTGCTCAACCATTGCCCAACAGGCCATTTTCAAGGAGTTTCAGGGCGTCCTGTTTGGTAAGTTCGGTCGGATTACCGCCAGCTGTCGGATCAACAATCGCCATCTCGGCAATCAGGTCCTTGCGAGCGTCGTCCATCTCCAGCCCTTTGATGAATTCCGGCAATGTGTTCGGCACGCCAAGGTCCTTGCGCAGCTTCACGACCGCAGCGACGAAGCCGTCAAAACCGCCCTTGATGCCCAGATAAT
Organism: Pseudomonadota bacterium; assembly: GCA_023451915.1. Next base: position 1,942 of record JAEXXS010000291.1, read on the forward strand.
CTGCAAGCCGCTCGATCCGCTTTTCAATGGCAGCGCGGTTGTGGTGCAGGACATAGGGCATGAAGACGGCATTGGTCATGCCGTGATGGGTGTCGTAAAGCGCGCCAATCGGATGCGACAGCGAATGGATCGCGCCAAGCCCTTTCTGGAACGCGGTTGCGCCCATTGCGGCAGCGGCCATCATATTGGCGCGGGCTTCGATGTTGTTGCCATCAGCATAAGCCTTGGGCAGATTTTCGAACACGAGGCGGATGCCCTCAACCGCGATGCCGTCGGCCATCGGGTGGAAGCCCGGCGCGCAATAGGCTTCAAGACAATGCGCCAGCGCATCCATGCCAGTGCCAGCCGTAATGAAAGGCGGCATGCCGGTGGAAAGTTCCGGATCGGCGATGACGGTAACGGGGAGCATTTTCGGGTGGAAAATGACTTTTTTCGTATGGGTTGCTTCGTTGGTCAACACGCCCGCGCGGCCTACTTCCGAGCCGGTCCCGGCGGTGGTCGGGACGGCGATCACCGGCGCGATGGCGTTGCTGTCGGCGCGGGTCCACCAGTCGCCAATATCCTCGAAATCCCAGACCGGTCGCGTCTGGCCCGCCTGAAAGGCGATCAGCTTGCCCAGATCGAGGGCCGAACCGCCGCCGAAGGCGATGACGCCATCATGCTTGCCATCCTGATAGACTTTGACGCCTGCATAGAGATTGCTTTCGACAGGGTTGGGCTTCACATCGGAAAACACCCCATATTGAACGCCCGCCGCATCGAGAACGGCGAGCGTGGAAGCGACCACGGGAAGCTTTGCCAGACCGGGATCGGTGACGAAAAGCGGGCGCGCAATACCTGCCGCCTTCAAGACGGCGGGCAATTCCTTGATGCGCCCCGGTCCGAAAAGTACGGTGGTCGGGAAGTTCCATTTCGCGGTCAGTGTCGTCATATCGATTGCTTTCAAACTGGGGCAGAACAGGGATCAGATCAGATTTTTTCACGCAGGTGGAAGGATTTCGGCCGGGTCAGATTGCCATAGCCAATTGGCGAAAGAGAAGCACCCTTGCCGGTATCCTTGACACCCGTCCAGACAAGGCCGGGATCGAGATAGTCACAGCGGTTCATGAAAACCGTGCCGGTTTCGATGCGGTCGCCGAGTGCTGCGGCGCGGTCCGCGTCTGCGGTCCATAGCGAGGCGGTGAGACCGTAAATGCTGTCATTCATCAAGGCGAGCGCTTCCTGATCGTTGCGCACTTTCATGATGCCGACGACAGGGCCGAAACTTTCCTCGCGCATCACGCTCATCTGGTGGTCGACATGGGTCAGCACTTCCGGCGCGATATAGGGCGAGCCCGCCACGTCATTGTTGACCTTTATGTTCACATGCGCCTTGGCGCCCTTGCGCAGCGCTTCGGCCTTCTGCTCGCGGATGAGATCGGCAAAACGCGCCTGCGCCATTGGCCCGAGCGTCGTGCCCGCTTCCAGCGGATTGCCGACAACATATTGCCGGGTGAGGTCGATGAAACCATCCACGAAACGATCATAGACATCTTCATGCACATAGATGCGTTCGATGCCGCAGCAGCATTGGCCGGAATTGAAATAAGCCCCATCGACCAGATTGGCGACCGCATGGTCCAAATTGACGTCCGGCAGGACATAGGCCGGGTCCTTGCCGCCAAGCTCCAACCCCATGGTCATGAAGGTGCTTGCGGCGGCCTTTTCAATGGCGCGTCCGCCGCCGACCGATCCGGTGAAATTCACATGATCGATCGTGCCCGAAGCCAGCAGCTTTTCGGTGGAGGCGTGATTCAGAACGACATTCTGGAAGACGCCTTTTGGAAGCCCTGCCTTCTCAAAAGCCTCAGCGAAGCGTTCGCCAGCCAGAAGCGTTTGCGTCGCATGTTTGAGGATGACGCTGTTGCCCGCCATCAGGGCCGGAATGATGGTGTTGACGGCGGTGAGATAGGGATAGTTCCACGGCGCGATCACCAGCACCACGCCAAGCGGCACATGTTTGACATAACGGCGGAAACCATCCTTCGGCGCGGGCCGATAAGGTTCCAGCGCTTGTTCGGCAATGTCGATCATGTATTGGCCGCGTTCCTGCACACCGCCATTTTCGCCGCCATAACGGGTCGGTCGCCCCATCTGCCAGGCAATCTCCGGCACGATTTCATCCTGCATCGCGGCAAGCGCTGCAAGCGCGGCGCGGCAATAGCGCGCCCGTTCCGCTATGCTCAGTTCAGCCCAGGTGGTTTGCGCCGTGCGCGCAGCTGCAACCGTGGACTGGATGGCGGTTTCGCTCAAAAATGGGCGCTCGGCATAAACCGAACCGTCGATAGGCGAGATGATCTTGGCGGTGCCGCTCATCGGGCATGTCCTTCATATGTCATTCTATATGGTGGCCTATAGGATGGCCGATCAGTAGCGCTCGAAGCCGCGATGCAGTTCCCAGTCGGTGACGCGGCGGTCATATTCGATCTGCTCCCAATGGGCGGTGTGAACATAATGGCTGACCACATCCTCACCGAGCGCCTCTTTCAGGAAAGACGAGTTCTTAAGAGCAAGGGCGGCTTCGCGCAGCGTATAGGGAATTTCCTTCAGTTTCACCGCGCCATAGGCATCGCCCACGAAAGGCTCTTCCAGTTCCAGCTTTTCATCCACGCCCTGAAGCCCGGCGGCGATCAAGGCTGCGAAAGCGAGATAAGGATTGAGATCGGCCCCGCCGATACGGCATTCAATGCGGATCGCCTTGGTGCCTTCGCCGCAAAGACGGAACCCCGCCGTGCGGTTGTCTTCGCTCCAGGTGATCTTGGTCGGTGCAAAGGTGCCCGCCTGAAAACGCTTGTAGGAATTGATGTAAGGCGCGAGAAAATAGGTGTAGTCGGTCGCATATTTCAGCTGGCCAGCCACCCACGAGCGCATCAGCGGCGTCATCGTATGCGGCGCCTTCGGGTCGAAGAAGAGGGGCTCCTTGCCATCGGCGCTCCAGACGGAATTGTGCACATGGCTGGAACTGCCCGCTTTGTTGTAATCATATTTCGCCATGAAGGTGATGCATTTGCCATGCTGCTCGGCAATGTCCTTCATCGCGGTCTTCATGATCACATGCCGGTCGGCCATTTCCAGCGCTTCGGCATAACGCACATTCAGCTCTTCCTGACCCGGACCCCACTCGCCCTTCGAATTCTCGACGGGAATGCCTGCCGCAGCCAGCTGATTGCGCATGGCACGCAAAACCGGCTCTTCTCGGGTCGTCAGGTGGATCACATAGTCCTGAATATAGGGCGAGGCCGTCTCCATGGCCTGCCAATGCTTGTTGCGGGCGGTCTTGTAGGACTCGTCGAAAATATAGAATTCCAGCTCGGATGCGAAATAGGCGCGATAGCCGCGCTCATGCAGGCGGGCGAGCTGTTTCTTCAAAATAGCGCGTGGCGAATGCGCCAGATCGTGATGGTGGTGATCCTGCACGTCGCAAAGAATGATGGCCGTCTTTTCCAGCCATGGCGCAAGCCGGATGGTGGAAAGATCGGGTTTCATCACGAAGTCGCCATAGCCCTTGTCCCAGCTTGCAGCCTCATAGCCCGGCACCGGCTCCATGTCGATATCGTCGGCGAGGAGATAGTTGCAGCCATGGGTTTCGTCATAGGCGGATTCCACGAAGAACGGCGCATAAAAGCGCTTGCCGATCAGGCGCCCCTGCATATCGACGATGCAGGCGAGAACCGTATCGATATCTCCGGCGGAAACGGCTTTCTTGAGTTCTTCAAACGATAGGGATCCAGCCATTCTTGTGCTCTCCAAAATTATCCGATGGGAAGCTCTGGCCGGATGAACCGGCCAGAGCACGCATTGATCCGGTTCGGATCAATGCGGCTCAATTCGTTATTCTTACGCACATCCCGAAAACCGCTTCACACTTTTCGGGATGTGCTTTGGTCAATGGGCAGTTTCGCCCACAGCCCGTTCTGCGGCTGCAATTTCAGCCGCACGTTTGGCGATGCGGTCGCCAACCGGCGGGCCCTGGAAGCGCTTGTTCTCGACGGTCAGCCAGAGAACACCGGCAAGCAGGACGAAGCCGACAACGATCCACAGCACCTTGTCGTTTGGCGGCTGCACGGCGATGTAGAAAATAACCGCCATGCCGACGACCGACAGGAATGTCACCAGCTTATAGAGGCCGCCCGACATCGCCCATGGTCCCGGGTTCGGCCATTTCGGCGTGCCATAGGCGAAGATTGCCAGCACGAGCGGAATGGTGAAGGACAGGAACAGGAAGACGAGCGTCGAGTTGACGACGATGGTGTAGAGATTGGTGCCGCCAATGGAGACGAACTGCGCTGCGAAAACATAGATGATTTCGAGGAAGGCAGCCGTCCAGATCGCGGCAACCGGCGTGCGGTATTTTGGCGAAACACTGGCGAGCGTTTTGGAGCCGATCGGCATGCCGTCATCGCGAGAGAAGGCGAACAGCATGCGCGATGCCGATGTCACCGTCGCCAGACCGCAGAGAAGCTGCGTGATGACGATGGCAAAGTAGATCACATTCTTCAGCGGGCCGGGCAGGATGGCGTCCATGGTGCCGAAGAACATGCCCCAGCCTTGTGCGGCGGCTGCATTCATATCCGGGATCGCCAGCGTGATGGCGCAGATCATGATCCAGCCGACGAGCGAAGACCAGAATACTGCCGATACGATGCCGCGCGGAACCGTATGGGCCGCCTTGATGGTTTCCTCGGACGTGTGCGCCGAGGCGTCGTAACCGGTGATCGTATAGACCGGCAGCAACAGGCAGAGCAGGAACAAATAGCCCATATTGTCGCTTTGCGGGAAGACTTCGCCGCCCGCAGCACCCGAATAGTTGGTGAAGGTCCACAGACGCGAGAAGTCGAGCGCTGGCGCATAAACCAGACAGCCGACAACCAGTACGGCTGTGGTGAGGAAGATGATATAGCCCGAAATGTCGGTCAGAAAGGTCGTGACCTTGATGCCGAGATGGTTGAACAGAGCCTGCCCGATCGTGATGATCGTGACGAAGAGCACGACATGCCCGGCGGATGTGTCCATGCCGATCAGGTGGCCGAATGTCCCCTGAAAGAAGAAGGCAGTGCCGATATTGATCGCACCGAGAACGGTGATCAGCCCGAGCAGGTTGAGCCATGCGGTCAGCCAGCCGGTGAAACGGTTGCCGAGAATGGACGCCCAGTGATAGAGGCCGCCAGCCGTCGGAAAGGCCGAGGCGATCTGCGCCATCGACAGGGCGAACATGCCGGAAATCAGACAGCCGACGATCCAGCCGATACCTGCGCCGGCGCCGCCGACCGAGGAAATGGCCTGGGCGAAGGAATTGATGCCGCCAGACAGAATGCAGATGATGGAAAATGAAATTGCGAAGTTCGAAAATCGGCTCATGGAACGTTGCAGTTCCTGAGCGTAACCCATGCCATGCAGGACTTTGATGTCCTCGCTTTTATCTTTATCGGAGTAATCTGAGCTCATGGTTGTTCCCCTTTGATCTTTGCTCTCTACTCACTCATGCGGATGGTACTTTCAGTCTTCTTCTCTTGTCATAAAACCTGATCAGGTTGTCAGCTTGCGGAAAATCTCCGCAAGCCGTGCAGCCCATGCGGTCTGCGCCTTTGCATCAGCGATTTCATTATTGCGAATTTCGATCATCACGCAGGGCGCATTGCGCGGGCGCGCATGGCGTTCCAGCGTGTAGTAAACACGGTCGGACGGCGCATAAGGCTCGTTAACGCCCACATGAAGCGCGGAATCTTGCTTGAGTGCTTCAATAAGCGGTGCGGCGATGCGATCATCTGCATCGTGAATAATGCCGATCTGCCAGGGCCGCGCCACATCGCGATAGACCGGCGTGAAGGAATGGATTGTGGCGATCCATGAGGGCAGGCCGCGTGCGGCGCGCGCCGCAATCAGCTGTTCGATGCGCGCATGAAACGGGCGATGCGACAGGTCGATGCGCGCGGTACGTTCCAGCGAATTCAGCTCGTGATTGCCCGGAATGACGGTCATCTCGCTGACTTCCGGAATGAGGTCCGGCGCTTCGAGCGGGCGGTTGCAATCAATCAGCAAACGCGACAGGCAGGACTCTACGAGCGGCGCGTCGAGCGCGGCGCTGAGATGCCGCGCAACCTCCACCGCACCGGGGTCCCAGGCGATATGGGCGCGCAAAGCATCCTCGCCCAGTCCCAACCCGTTGAAGCGTTCCGGCACATGATTGGAAGCGTGTTCGCAAACGAAAAGCCAGGGACTTTGCCCTGTTTCGTTGACGACAAAAACCGGCTCATGCGAAGCCGGGCGTTTCTCTCGCTCGTCCGCCATTGGTTTGTTCCCCGCGCTGTAACTTATGTTACGTTTTTTAGAATTCTGCGCTATTGCGGATTATTTGATACGTCGTATGATAATTTGTCAAACATAATTTGGCTCACAATTCACAAGTGTTGGCGGGCCGGAATGTCGATTGGAAAACGCCTTGTCGGAAAGCGCCAGCGTCGCCGAACGCATCAATGAACGGATCGATACGATGCCCGCCGGAGAACGGGCCGCAGCCCAGACATTGATCGCCAATTACCCGATGCTGGGGTTGAAGACGGTGGCGGAATTTTCGGCGCAGGCTGGCGTCAGTTCACCGACGATCCTGCGTTTCGTGAACCGGCTTGGTTTCCAGAATTATCCCGATTTTCAGGCGCATCTGCAAAACGAGCTTGCAGCGCAATTGCAGTCGCCGCACCATCGCAATGAAAATTCGGACAAGAGCCCGGATACAGCCTATCCGGCGGTGGAACATACACAGGAAAATATCCGCGAAACCTTCCGTCATCTTGGCGCCCGACAGCTTCGACAGGCGGTGGCAGCACTTTCGAACGCCAAGGGCAATATTTATCTGATCGGCGGTCGTTTCACCGATCCGATAGCGCAATATATGACGGCGCATATGACCATCATTCGTCCGCATGTGTTTCATCTGGGCGGTCAGGAAAGTATCTGGCGCGACCGGTTGCTGGATATGGGCAAGCGCGATGTGCTGGTCGTCTTCGACATTCGCCGCTATCAGGACAGCCTCCTGAGGCTTGCCGAAAAGGCGCGGGCGCGGGGTGTGGAGGTCATTCTCGTGACCGACCAATGGCTGTCTCCGATTGCCCGCGTTGCGCGCCATGTGCTGGCAGGCCGCACCACGGTGCCTTCCGCATGGGATTCATCGGCGGCCCTGTTCGTGCTGGCTGAAACGCTCATTCGCGAAATGACGCGCATGCTGGAAAAGGATAGCGCCGCGCGCATCGCGGAACTGGAAGGTCTGCGATAAATTATTCCAGCCCACATGCGCGCAGAAACAGCGTCGAGACCTCTTTTTCGATCCGCTCGAAATCCAGCGGATCGTCCTGACCCACTTCCATCATGCTGCGGACCTGCGTTTCAAAATCGGCGTAATGCTGCGTCACCGCCCAGATATGCATCTGGAAAAGCAGCGGATCGACCGGCTTGATACGTCCGTCATCCACCCATGACTGGATCAGCTTGACCGCGCTATGGGTGGCGGCAACGTGCTTGTTCCAGTGGCGGCTGAGATAAGGCGCACCATTGGCGATTTCGGTGGTGAAAAGCCGCGATGCCTTGGGGTTCTTCTGGCTGTAGGCGAGCTTCGCCCGGATATATTGGCGGATCACCTTAGCCGGATCGTCTTCGGCGCTGGCATCGAGGAAAATATCTTCCCACTGGTCGAGGATGAAGACGATGATGTCTTCGTAAAGCTCTTCCTTGCTGGAAATATAATAATGCAGTTGCGGCTTGGTCAGACCGGCGCGCTGCGCAATGCCTTGTGTCGATGCGCCGACCAGACCTTTTTCCGCGAATTCATCGATTGCCGCGGAGCGGATTGCGCCGAGAATGCGCCGCCTGCGGTCGAGAACCTTGTCTCGTCCGGTCGGCTCGATATCGTCATTCTCGTCGTCGATAGCCATGTATATTTGTAACCGTGGTCGGGAGGGAAAGCCGCCGGGCGTCTTGAGGTACGTGGGGCGGCTTTCGGTTTTCGTGGAGGGCTTACTGGCCCAGCTGCTTCTTGATGTCGAGGCCTGCGCCCTTGTTAACAAAGGCGTCGGTCGCAACCTTGCTCATATCGAGTTCTTCGCCGCTGACGATGCCGGACTTGCGCGCCAGTTCGTAGAACGCCTTGACGCGGCTCATATCAATGGCGCCAATGCCCTTGGTCAGCGCGTCGCCGCTGTCGATCAGCTGCAATTCCTTGAGATTGGCCAGTTCGGCATCGAGCGTTTCCTTGCTCATATCCGCATTGTCCTTGAGGATCATCTCATAGGCCTTGCTGTGGTCGCCATACATGAAGTTGACCCAACCTTCGATCGAAGCCGTCACGAAACGCTGCACGAGGTCGGGGTTCTTGTCCACCAGGTCCTGACGCGTTTCGATGGTGTTCGCATAGGTGTTGTAGCCCTGATCGGCGAGCAGGAATGTCTTGACCTTTGCGCCTTCCTTGGCCGCATAAAGCGGTTCGGCAGTCGCATAGGCCTGCTGTACGGTCTTCTTGTCGCCGAGGAACTGGGCGAGGCTATAGCCATAGGGGCGAAGCTGTTCGTCCTTGAAGCCGAATTCCTTCACCAGCCAGGGCCAGAACGAGAACTGGCCATCCTTGGAAATCAGGATCGTCGGTGCGTTCACCAGATCCTTGAAGTCCTTGTATTCGCCATCATGCGCCATCAGGGCCTGCGGGTCCTTCTGGTAGAAGGCGGCCACAACCGTGGTGGGAACGCCATTGGCGACATTGTTGAAGGACAAAAGCAGATTGCCGGTGAGCAGGAAGTCGAGGCGGCCAGCGGCTAGCATCGGACGGTTGTTGACCTGCGGTCCGCCCATCTCGATCTTCACGTCGAGGCCGTATTTTTCATAGGTGCCATCGGCAAGCGCCTGATAGAAACCGCCGTGACCGGCCTGCGCCAGCCAGTTGGTGCCAAGCGTCACCTTGTCGAGCGCAAAGGCCATCTGCGCCGAAAGGCCAAGCGAGAAAGCGGCAACGGCCGCAAAGAGTGCTTTTTTCATTCGTTTCGTTCCCCTGTTATCAGTCCGAAAGTGCCATGTCGGCGGTCCAGCCGCGCGTTTTACCGGGATTGAGCAGACCATAAGGGTCGGCCAGTTTTTTGAACTCGATCTGCACGCTGTCGATCTCCTTCATGCCGCCATCCTCGATGGTATAGGCATGGGGATCGTAGATGTCGCAACCGTCGACCTGCTCCAGCTCACCGATGAGCTTATACATCGCATCACGGTCTTCGAAGCGCACGAGCGGCAGGCCAAAAATCTGCACTTCGCCTTCAAGACGCGCCATTTCATGGTGCATATATTGCGTGTCGCCATAACGTTCGATCTGGCGATTGACCAATGTCGGATCGAAGGGGCGCGGATAGGCAACCTGAAGATAGGTCCAGCCCGGTTCCGCCTTCAGCGCCTGAAGCGTCGTGTGGTTCCAGCCGCATTCATAGGCAGGCTGAAGGCCAGCCTTGTGCAACTCGTCGAGCGTCATGGAGAACGACACCTCGCCGTTGAACGCGGTCGCAAGCTCGGCAAAGCGCTCGCGCTCTTCCGGCGCGATCATGGCGAAAACGGCATCCTTGTCGGATGGGAACAGATCGCCGAATTTGGTGTAGAAGCGCGCGAAGCGACGATCCACCGTGGTCAGCAGATAGCAATCCAGATTTTCTTCCAGCGCCTTGAGGCAGAAGTTCAGCGTCGCTTCATAGCTGTCGAAGAGTGCTGCGGTGTGGATCCAGTCGGTCGCCTTGGTCAGCCCGATTTCCAGCTCCAGAATGATGCCGTTGGTGCCATAGGCGTGCTGGACCTTATGGATATCGCGGCCCGACAGTTCGATGATTTTCGGCTCCGGCTCGACGGTCAGAACCCTAACCGAATAGACATTGCCGTCGTCGCGCAACATGCCGTGGCGCAGCGAGCCGATGCCGCCCGAACCGCCGGAGAAGAAGCCGCCAATGGTGGCGATGCGCCGGGTGGACGGATACATCAGCAGTTCCT